>JALHOX010000300.1 GCA_022842805.1 Phycisphaerae bacterium
TTGGAGAATTTGTCATGGCTGCTGCTCCGGTTGATGCGGCGATCAAGGATCTGGGCGACAAGATCGTCGGCCTCTCGCTCCTGCAGGCGAAGGCGCTCACGGATTATCTCAAGGACACCTACGGCATCGAGCCGGCCGCCGGCGGCGCGGTCATGATGGCGGCGGCCCCGGCCGAGGGCGGCGGCGCCAAGGCGGCCGCGGCCGAGCAGACCGAGTTCAACGTCGTCATCAAGAGCGGCGGCGCGAACAAGCTGCAGGTCATCAAGGTCGTCCGTCAGGCCAAGCCCGAACTCGGCCTCAAGGAAGCCAAGGCGATGGTCGACGAGGCCCCGAAGACGCTGCTCGAAGGCGTCAGCAAGGCCGACGCCGAGAAGTGGAAGAAGGAACTCGAGGCCAGCGGCGCGGAAGTCGAGATCAAGTAACTCGCCGCATCGCGACCGCGACCGGCGACCCGTTTCTCGATTCGTCCCCGTCGGTATCCTTCGCATCGCAACGATCGTTCAAGGCCTGCCGCATCGCGCGGCGGGCCTTTGTCGCTTTCAGTGGGCGGCGCTGCATCCGGGCATCGCCGTCGATACGCTTGCATCAGTCGCCGCGCGAGGCCGGTGCGAAGCCGATCGCGTCCGGCGGGAGCGTGATGCATGAGCGAATCGACCCGACCGGCGCATCTGCGACAACGCGCCCTGCGCGTGGTCGATGTCTGTCGCGTGGTCGGGGGCGCGTTGCTGCTTCTCGCGTTTGTATTGCCGATGTACTCGTGCCGAGCGCCCTTTGCCTCGTCGTCGGCGCCGCCGAACACCCCCGACTACTACCGGCCGGTCGAAGAATTTTTTCAGATCGCCTCGCTCGCGCAGGATCACCTCCGCGCGAAGGCGGCGGGCGACGCCGAGCTCACGCAGTCCACATTGCAAACGGTGATCTCCAAGCTGCAATCGGCGCTCGCGCTCTGGACGGCGAATCTGGCGATGGGGCTGGCGGCATTGCTCTGGCGACCGCGCGCTCGAACCGGCGGCACACTCGCCGCAGGGCTGATCGTGGCGCTGCACGCGCTGCGCTGGCCGATCGCGAGCGTGATCTACGCCTGGGAATGCAGCGTCTCCGGCACGGCGTGGTCGATGCAGGAGTTCATCGCGCCCTCCACGGTCGGGCCGGGCTGGACCGCGTACATCGCGCCGCTCCTCACGCTTCACGCGGCGTTTTTGGTGTAGCGCGTCGGCGGCGGGGCCGTCGCCCCCGCGCTGCTGCTCTGGAGCGCGTGGGTGCTGGCAGTGCTGCACGACACGTTTTCGCTCAGCGATTGGCCGGGGCTGTGGATCGCACCGCTGAAGGGCGATTTTGAATCCGTCGGCGTACTCGCCATCTGGCTCGGGGCAGTGCTCGTGGGCGTCGCCGCGGCGGCGAAGATATGGGCCGACGCCCCATCGATCCGCGCGGCGATCGCGATGGTGCTCTGGGGCTGGTCGCCGCCGATCGATCCGACGCGCTGCGTGGTGTGCGATTATTCGCTGGTGGCTTTGACGAGCGGGCGCTGTCCGGAGTGTGGGACGGCGATACCATCGGCGTCCCGCTCGACAGCCGCGTGAGGGCATTAGCCCAGAGTGATTCATTCCCCGACGAGGCGGGCTGGACGATGTCCAATTCCGAACGAAGGGTCCCAATCCACCCATTCATGATGCGACCGACGCTGTTGCTCGGGGCGACCCTGCTGTTCGCCGCACTTTTTCTGCCGGAACCGCGAATCTGCACATGCGGCCGCTGTTTGAGCACGACGACGCCGATCGACCGCGTGAGCGATTGGTGGTCCGATGGTTCATTTCACGACTTCCGAGAAGTGCTCTCGTTCGCCGCTACGCCATGCCTGATCGCGCTGACCGCGTTCTGGGTCGGACTCGGCCGACATCCGAATTGGGGGATCACTCTCGTCGCACTGGCCGCGCATTTGTGCATGTGGTCGATCTCCCCGTGGATGGACTGCTGGAGCGACCTTCGGAGCCATCGCGTCTGGTGGTGGGAGGTTGCCAGTTACCCGGGCCTTCGGGCAATGGTGGTTACTGCGCTCGCTGTGCTTGCCGTTCTCCACGCGTGCCTCGTAGTTAGAAACGCGCGTGCCGCCGCGTTTCCTGTGATTCTGCTCACTTGGTGTGTGACACATCTCCTCGTCACCTGCGAGTCGCTCGGGCTCCGGCCGCCGCTGAATGAAGCGATCGCTTTGCAGCTTACGTCGCCACGGATACGAGCGTTTGTGATCTGCTGCGTCGCGGGCCACCTGCTGATTGCGGTCGGCGCGTTTGCCCGCCTGCGCGCAACGCACCCGACCATGGTCGGGCTGGCGGCTGCGATCTTGTGGGGGCGTGCGCCAAAGATCGACGCGCAATGCGCGGCTTGTGCCTACTCGCTCATCGGCCTCACCAGCGACCGCTGCCCGGAGTGCGGCACGTCGATCGCGCAAAACTTCCGCGCGGCGGGGGCGTAGCGCCCGACTAACGCGGCGGCGGCCGAAACGCACGCCAGTCGATGCCGAGCTTGCGCATCCGTGCTCGCAACGTATGAGGGTTGATCTTCAGCTGCTGCGCCGCGCCGAGCGGGCCGTCGACGCGGCCGGCGCAGCGGCGGAGCGCGGCGCGAATGGCCTCGCGCTGCGCATCGTCGAGCGTGGCAGTCGCGGCGGCCCCGCCCATCGCAGGGGCCGCGTCTGAAAGGCTCGCGTGGTCGCGTTGCCGCTCGGCTGGCGATGCGAAATCGCCGCGGCGATCAACGCCGAGCCCGTTCGCAAGGCCCGGCGCGGAGGGCACGCCGAGCGCCCCGGCCACATCGAGAAACTTCCCGTCCCCGAGAATCGCCGCACGATCGATCACTGCCGCCAGTTCGCGCACATTGCCGGGCCAGCGATAGGCGGTCAGCAGCGCCAGGTCGGCGTCGGTCGGGGCGCGTTCGACGAGTCCGAAGCGCAGCGCAGCGCGATGAGCGAAGTGCCGCGCCAGCGCCGGCAGATCCTCGGGCCGCTCACGCAGCGGCGGGATCACGATCGGAAAGACCGCGAGGCGATACCACAGGTCCTCGCGAAAACGGCCCTCCTGCACCAGCGTGGGCAAGTCGCGGTGCGTCGCACCGATGATGCGGCAATCGACGTGCAGCGTCTCGTGTCCGCCGACGCGCTCCAGCGAGCCATCCTGCAGCACACGCAGCAAACGCACCTGCGCCGCAGAAGATAGCTCGGCGATTTCATCGAGGAAGAGCGTGCCGTGGTTGGCGCGTTCGAACCAGCCGATGCGGCGCTCGACCGCGCCGGTGAAGCTGCCTTTTTCGTGGCCGAAGAGCTGGGAGTCGATCAGGTCGGGCGGAATCGCGCCGCAATTCACGCGGACGAATGGGCCTTCGCGGCGCGGGGAGCCGTGGTGAACGGCGCGGGCCACGACCTCCTTGCCCGAGCCGGTCTCGCCGAAGAGCAGTACCGGTGCGTTCGACTTTCGCACGAGCTCGACGCGTTGCATGACCTTGCGCAGCCCGCGATCATCGCCCACAAGGTCGCCGCTGAGGCTGTCGCGCCCGAGCTTGGCGAGCAGCGCGCTGCGTTCGGCGGCGCGGGCCTCGGACTCGGCCTGCAGGTCCGCGACGCGCACCGCGTTTCGGATCGCGATGGCGACCGCCCAGGCGATCTGTTGCAGCAGGTCGCGCGCGGCGCGGATCTCGGGCTTGGCCCCATCGATGGCGAACAGCGCCGCGCCGATCGGTCCCTCATCCGTGCGCAGCCGGAGCATCAGCACTTCGGCCCGTCGCGCGCCGAGCGTGAGTTCGCGCAGGCCGGCCCATTCCTCACCGCGACAGGCGACGACGGCCGGCCCGGGCTCGGCGATCCAGCGGCGCAAAGCGCTCGCGGTGCGATCGGGCAGCCGCTCGGGCACCTCAAGCGAGGTTGGCGACCAATGGCACAGGGTGCGAAACTCGTGCCCGCGGGCGACGAGCCCGCCCACCCAGGCGGTGTGTGCCGCGAGCGGGGTGGCGAGTGTTGCGCGCCAGCCGTCGCTGGTGATCTCCGTCTGTTGCAACAAGCCTTCGACGATGCGCGACGATGCCGCGCCGGGGCTTCGGTGGGGAGTTTTGCCGAGCATATATGCGAGAATATCAGCAACTAATGCGACAATAAATAGAATATTTGCTAATTTGCGTGCAAGCCTCATAAAGCAAGGGGTTTTCACGCCGGCGACTCCTGGCACACCGCGTGCTGTAAGGGGGGCATGAAGACCTTCCCACTCGAATCCGTCGGGCCGCCCGTCGAGAACGCTCCACCGTTTCTCGACGAGTTGCTGGAAGTCTGTCGGCGGCCGCAGCCCGCGACGGATGAGGAGCTGCTCGCGGCGCTGCGGCGCGTCGACGTGTCTGCCGCGGAGGCCGTCGCTTCCGCGATGTTCGATGTCGAGCACTATTCGCGCTGGACGTTGCTGAAGACGGATCATGTGCAGGTGCTGCTGATCGGCTGGCTCGCAGGGCAGGGCAGTGCGATCCACGATCACAGCGGATCACTCTGTCTCTTCCGTGTGTTGGCCGGCTGCGGCGCGGAGATGCGCTATCGCATTCGCCCCGACGGCAAAGCGGTCCAGGAGTCGGTCGTAGAGTTGCCGACCGGCGAGATCGCTGCCTCGCGCGATGCAGACGTGCATCGCGTGTTCAACCCGGGCGTTTCCGGCCCGTTGGTGACGCTGCACGTCTATACGCCCCCGCTGAATATGAACTATTACGAGGAGGTCGAATGAGTATCCTCGTCGACGAGATGAAGGCGCAGGACGCCGCGCCGCGGGTGGCGATCATCGGCGGCGGTTTCGGCGGGGTGATGGTGGCGGCAAACCTGTCGCGGGGCGAGTTCGCCGGCGAGATCGACATCTACGAAACCGCGCCGCTGGGGGGCGGCGTGGCCTACGCCGACACGGGTGAGTGGCTGTTGAACGTTCGCGCCGATCGAATGGGCGCGTTCGCCGATCAGATCGACGGATTTCATCGCTGGCTCGTGCGAAATGGCCACGAGTACGAAGCGACCGACTACGCCCCGCGCGCGCTCTATGGTCGATACCTGGCCGAAATCGCCACCGACACACTTAGAGGCGGGGGCGAAGCGCGGGCTGTCGTTCGTCATCGGCCGTCGCGCGTGCAATCCGTTCGGCTCGCCGGCTCCGGGGGCGGATATTTTGTCGAAGCGGAAGGGGCCGCGGCGCAGCGTTACGACGCCGTCGTGCTGTGCGTCGGTCTCGGTCCGCCACGGGAGCTGGGCGAGCTCTCGGCCTTGCGCGGCGATCGGCGCGTGCTGGATTCGCCGTGGCGAGTGAGCAGATATGACGCGATCGGCCGGCGCGATCCGGTCGTCATCGTCGGCAGCGGTCTGACGGCGCTGGATGCGGTCGCCGAGCTGGAGCGACGCGGCCACCGCGGAGCCGTAACGATCATCTCGCGCCGCGGATTAAACCCGCGCCCCCAAGTTTCGCCGCTGCCCACGCCGCTGCCGGTGACGGCGTTCGCCGACCTGCTGAAATCAGGGACATCGCTGAAAAGCCTGGTGCGGATGGTTCGCAAGATGATCGCCCGCGAGCACGCTCGCGGCGGCGACTGGCGCAGCGTGATCGACGGGCTGCGACCGATCACCGCCCAGCTTTG
>JALHOX010000301.1 GCA_022842805.1 Phycisphaerae bacterium
GACACGCTGCTGGTCGAGACGGGCGATGACTTTTTCACCGTGAACCGCCACAACCCCGATTTCTATCTGGTCAGCGATCTGGGCGAATCATCGCGCATGCGACTCGATCGCGCCGGCGTCGCGCTGCTGATCGCCGGCCTGCTGATTGCGGCCTACTCGATGCCCGAAATGCTGCCCACGTCGGTTCTGCCGGCGGGTGTCGCGGAGTGGATTAGTGAGCGGCGGGCGCTACTGGCGATGCTGGCGGCGGGGTTGGTCGTGGTTTCTCGCTGCGTCAGCGCGGGGCAGGCCCGGCTCGCGATCGATTGGCCGGTGCTGATCACGGTCGCGGCATCGCTGGGCGTCGGAAAAGCCATGCAGACCAGCGGCCTCGCGGCGTGGATCGCCGAGCAGACCATGCAGGCGGTGGGCGGCTACGGGCCGATCGCGATGCTGGCCGCGGTCTACTTCCTGACCTGGGTCCTGACGGAGTTGATGAGCAACAATGCCGCCGCGGCGCTGATGTTTCCGATCGGCGTTGCCGCCGCGGCTCAGGCGGGCGTCGAGCCGCGGCCGTTTGTGATCGCGATTGCGATCGCGGCATCGGCCTCGTTTGTGTTGCCTGCGGGCTATCAGACGCACCTGATGGTCTTCGGCCCGGGCGGCTATCGCACGAGCGATTTTATTCGCGTGGGCGCGCCGCTGGCGCTGCTCTGGATGGTTGGGGCATTGCTGATCATTCCGCGCGTATGGCCGCTGACGGCGGTGCAATAGCGGAATTGGCCCGGCCTGAATGTCCCGCCACTTCATCCACGCAGCATATCTCCGCGACTGGCCGTTGATCGCGGGCTCTGCCCTTCGCTATTCGCTGCGCGTGATTGCCTTTCCCGCCGCCCTGCCGCTGGCCCAGGCCCATTGAAAGTTGAAGCCGCCGATGCGGCCGTCGACGTCGAGGATTTCGCCCACGAGGTGCAGCCCCGCGCAGATGCGCGACTCCATCGTGCGCGGGTCGATTTCGGTCAGCTCCACCCCGCCTGCGGTGGCTTCGGCGTAGTTGTATCCACGGCTGTCGCGGATTCGCAGCGGAAACTCGGTCAGCAGCCGGGCCAGCGTTCGCCGCGCTTCGCGCGAGACCTGACCCGCGGGGGTGCTGATCAGTGCCCCGGGCGTGCCCATCAATGCTCCCGGCGCCGCGCCGGTCCGCGCCAGCAGTGCGGCGACGATCCGCTCGGCGTTTAGCACGGCCCGCAGCGCGTTTTCGACCTTGGCCCTGGCCTGGGAAGCGAAAAGCTGCGTCAGTCGCGCGTCCATCGCCGCAAAGTCGGCCCCGGGCGAGAAGTTCAGACTGGCTTCGACGGCCCGCCCTTCCACCCGCGCTCGCAGCCAGTGGCGCGAGGCATCGAGCATCGCGGGCCCGGATAGCCCGAAATGTGTCCACAGCACGCTGCCGCGCACCCGCACCGGCTTTTCGCCCGCCGCGCGAATCGTGATCTCCGCCTCGTGCGACACGCCCGACCACGCCGCCAACTCCGCTTCGTCGAGCACCATCGGCACCAACGACGGCGTGCGCTGCACGATCGTGTGGCCCAGTCGCCTGGCCAGCTCAAAGCCAAACCCGTCGCTGCCGGTCTTTGGCAACGACTGGCCGCCGGTGGCGAGGATGACGCGTCGGGCCTGATACTTTTCTTGCGTCGCGGGCGCATCCGCCGCGCCGCGCCGCTCGGCCCGCACGACGAACCGGGCCCCATCGGCGGGCGCGTCCGCGATCGGCGTAAGCTCGACCACGCGTCGCGCTGTGAGCAGGCGCACGCCGCAGCGGGCCGCCTCGGCCAGGAGCGCGTCGAGCACGGTCCGGGCCCGATTGCTTTCGGGAAAATATTTGCCGGTCTCCTCCAGCTTCAGCGGCACGCCCATTTCGCGAAACCACGCCAGCGTCGCCTCGACCGGAAAGGACTCGAGCACGCGACGAATCACGTTTCGGCTGCCCCCGCAGAAATCGCGCTCGTTGACGGCGCGATGAGTGACGTTGCAGCGCCCGCCGCCGGCGACCAGGATCTTTGCGCCGGGTTTTTCGGCGCTATCGAGGACGAGGACGCGCGGGCGATCGCTCGCAGAGGGGCGAAGGGGTGAGGGGGCGAAGGGGTGTTCAGAATCGCGCGGCTGCGTCCCTCTCTCGCCGCGCGCGGCGAAGATAGCCGCCGTCAGGCCGGCGGCCCCCGCGCCGATCACCAACAGGTCGACGATCGATGCTTCGGACGCTTCGGTCATTTCGGCGAAGCGGGCGGGGCAGACGGCGTCGGCTGGGCCGGTGCGCTGCTGATCGAGATCGAGCCGGCGCGCCCGCCGAGTTCGGTCGGGCCGCTGGTCGGCGTCGGCGGTTGGGTCGCGTCGACCAGCTTTATGCCGGGCGGCGTTTGAAACTCGAAGCGCGACGCAGAGACTTCCGCGTTGGGCTTCAGGTCGGTGATCTCCATCGTCTCGATGATGTCGCCCTCGCGCGAGATCCCCTCGCGCTTCAGCAGCATGCCGGAGTTTTTGGCGAAGTAGTAGCGCCGCCGGGTGATCCGGTCGCCGGGTTGGAGCATGCGCGGCAGCGACTCGATGACGATCGTGTCCTCGCCGCGCACCTGTGCATCGGGGAGCAACTCGTTGACGCTGTCTTTTCGCAGGGCCTCGAGCTGTTCCGGCGTGTTGAAGACCGAGGGGCCCACGTATCGCATCTTGGTCGCGTCGATGTTGCCGTGAATGTTGGTCAGTCGATAGGTGAACTCGCCGTCGGTGACGAAGAGCGCCTGCTGGGTCGATTCCTCGACGCCGTTGTCCATCGTCGAGGTGGTGTTCTTCTCATCTTCCATGCGGCAATAGGTCTTGCCCCCCTGCTTCAAAAACTCGACCCGGCCCGAACCGATCGAGACGTGCGTGCCGCCTTCGACGATCGTGGTCACATTTGTGACATAAGCGCCGGTGTAGGAGCGCATCTTCGAAAAGGCTTCGCTCAGCCGCTTCGCCGCCTCGTCAAACTTCTCATTCGCCGCCGCGGTGGACACGAAAGCGGAAGCCAGCGCCCCCGCGCAAAGTGCGACGAAGCCGCGAGCCGCAAAAACCGATTGATACCTGCCACTCACGCTGAACACTCCTTGCCTGCGTCGTGCAAACGTCGAGTCGTTGACCGGGCACTGCCGATCCGATCGGTCAGCCGCCCCGGTTGGGCCGCGGGCGATTCGCCGGCCTGCCCGCCGGTCGCTGCGACGGCTTCCGCGGCTCCTGTCCCGGAATCCGCTTCAGAACGTCGTCGATCGGGTTTGCTGGTTTATCCGCGGGTTTCGCGCCGCCGCTCGGGCGGCCCGGCTTTTCGGCGCCCGGTTTTGCGCCCTCGGCCGGTCTTTCGCCGGACGCACGTCTCAGAATATCGCCGATTGCATCGGTCGGACTGTCGGGGAGCAACAGCTCGGCCACCAGCTTCTTTACATCGATCTTGCTCAGATCCAGCTTGGGGCTCTCGCGCGTGCCCGCTACCGGAATATCGACTCGCAGGCCCGAGGTCTTTTTCACCATCGCCAGCGTCGCGGGCGGCACTCCCAGCCGTTGCAACAACGCCGGCCGCACCGGCACCGACATCACCAAGTCGAGCGTGCTGTCAAAGCCGACTGAGCCGTAGAACTTCAGATCGAAGTTCTCCGGAAATGTCATCGTGAAATTGTCATACGACAGCCGGCCGTTCCCGATCTTGAAATCGACCGGGCTGAACTGCACCAGCACCAGGTCCGTGGCCGACATGCCCGCGAGCTGGACGAGCTCGCCGATCATCGGCCCGCCGGGCGACATCTTCACGCTGCCCAGATCGAGCCGTCCCTGGCCCGCGCCGCCGGTCTTCATCGTCGGCCCCATCGGCAACGTGATGCCCGCGACGTTCATGTCGATGAAGCCTTCGAGCCGCGTCACGCCGGAGAAGATCGGATTGATGAACGACAGCAGCTCCGCCCCGATTCGCGGCGTCAGCTCGATGTGCTGCATCACCGGCAATTCGCCATCGATCAACAGCGTCGGCTCGCCCGGGGTGAAGTCGACCACGCCGCCGAGGTTGAGCTTTCCGGTCGAAGCGGGCACCGTGGCGACCGGCAGCGTCAGCCGCCCGTCGCGCAGCGAAGGCTGGAACTTCGCGGCGCCGAGCGGAATTGCATAGACGCTGGCCTTTTCCCAGCCGAGCTCCGTACCCGCAGCCAAACCGCGAAACGCGGGCGTTGCGCCGGGGGTGTTCAACGGACCATTCAGCTCAAACGTGGCACCGTTGCGGCCCTCGATCGTGACCGTCTTCTCAATCGCCGGCACGAACTCGTAGATGAGCCGCGAGAGCGATTTCCAATCGGTGTCGTAGCGGCCCTTGATCGCGAGATTGGGATTGCTCCGGAACTTGCTGACGTTGCCGCTGGCCTCGGCCGAGAGCAGGCCCGAGGTGAGCTTGGCGCGGTTGAGCGAGATCTGCTCGCTGCTGTTGCCGATGCGCCCGTCGAAATCGAGCGCCACCTGCGGCTCGCGAATCGCCGATTCGCCGCTGCCGATGGCGAAGTTGTCCACCTTGCTCGTGCCGCTGAACGACACGTCGTCGCCATTCGTGCTTAGCTTGGATTGCAGCGCGAGCATGCCCGCGATCGCGGGCGGTGCGGCCATCTTGGTGATTGCCGCCACGGCGCCGAGCGTCTTCTCGACATCGGCGCTCGCGGTCACATCGGCCCGCAGCGCGAGCGGTCCGCTCTTGGGCGTCGTCAGGTCGACGCCGCTCGCCTGGAGCTTCGCGATCGTGCTATCGACCTTGGCGAGCTCCGCCTTGATCTGCGAAAAATCACCGGAGATTTCGACGTTCTGCCAATCGGCCTTCAAGTCGCCGGGCACGACCGCTTTGCCGTCGACTTTGAGGTCGCGCGTCACGAGGCCGCCCGTCGACCGCAGTGACTGCCCCGCGCCGCCGCGCTGCGCGGTGGCTTTGCCGCTCACGACGCCTGCATAGCGCGCCAGTTCGGGCGCTTGCAGCGCCGCCGCCCGCGCCGCGGCGAAGGAGAGGTCGGCCCGGTCGATCGTCACACTCGCATCGAACCCCTGCGACTTCAGGTCATACCAGCCCGTCCCCTGCGCCTCGATCTGGCCATCGGCGCTGACCTTGGCCGAGGTCAGTTCATAGCGCTTCAGCGACTGCCCTTCCAGCGTCGCGGTCCCGCGCTGCTCCAGCCGCGCTTGTTGCAGGCTGAATTGATTGCTGCCCTGATTGACCATCAGCGCCTTGGCGTTTGCGTTCAGATCGACCGCCAGCGCGTCGTCGCCGCTGCGCTTCATCGTCAGTTCGCCGTCGACCTGGCCGCCCATGTCGAGCGCGCCGAAATCGACGATCTGCCCCAACTCCTGGCGCAGCCCCGCCAGGTCGCCGCGGAACTTCGCACTGAGCGCCGCCGCCGTGCCCGACGCCAGCACCTCGGCGAAGACCGCCGTCAGTTTCGCGGTTTCGACCTTCAGCCCGCTGCCCTTCTGCAAGCTCGCATCGAGCGTGAGGTCGATCGGCTTGAGCGTCAGCGTCTTGCCGTTGTCGTTGGCGGAGACATCGCGCAGTCCGATCGCGCCCTTAGATCGGAAGAGCA
>JALHOX010000302.1 GCA_022842805.1 Phycisphaerae bacterium
AGCTTTCTCGGCGGCCGTCTGTGCTTCAGTGAACCCCTTGCGCTTTTCTTCCAAGTCCCGCTCTTTGTCCTCAAACTCCTTCTCTAGTCTGCGGCGAGTCTCATCGACCAGCGGCGCAGCCAGCGTCTCGGTGAGCTTGAAAGACATGTGGCAGTGCGGACACTCGATCTTTACGTCAGTCATGTGGTAGTCCCAAATTTTAGAAATGGTGAGTGTACTGCGAATCGCAACCGGGCGGCTACTAAGTCGCACGGCCCACTCAAGCAATTTGTAGGCTCCGCCGGCCGGCATCGCGTCCGCCGAGCTTACAGCACTCCGATGAGTACTCTCGCCGGTCCCTCCGAAGTTGGTGCTTGCGGCTTCCCGCCAATCGTGCCACGAATACCCCATGAAACGCACCGCCACGTGGCTCTCGATTTTCGCAGCCGCGGCTGAGCCCTCGCTTTTCTGGGCGCTAAGTGGCCTTTGGGCGCTGCGTTGCCTGAATCAAGGCGACTGGTTGACGGGTCTGTGGCTGGCGCAGCGCGCCCGCGATGAAGAGGACGACTGGCTCCGCTAACGGCACCGGCGTGCCCCGCAAAAATTACTCGCAAAATTCCACCCTTCAGCGCGCTTCCGCACCAGCTCGCAAGTCACAGCACACCGCTGTTCGCACTCGCGTAATCGCATCATCGCTCAGCGCCACCCCTGAAATTTTCTCGGCAATAGCCGACCTGGAATCACTTCGCCCGCGTTGATTAGGCGATGAGCGACGGCGCCGCGCCGTCGCGTGAACCCAAAACGACCCGAACCCCAAAGGACACCCCATGCCAAACCCGTTATGCGCGTCGCGGCTGGCGCAGCGCTGCTTCTCGCTCCTGGCGCTTTCGATCTTCAGCCATGCGGCCATCGCCGGCACAACCGGCGCCGGAAGCGGCGGAGTGGGAAGTTGGGAGCGGGCCCTTCGCACGATTGCCGACAGTCTGACCGGCCCCGTGGCACAAGCACTGATGCTGATCGCGATTGCGGCCCTGGGCTTCGCGTTCGCGTTCTCCGAACCCGGCGCCATGCGGCGGGTGCTGGCGGTGGTCTTCGGCGGCGCGATCGCGCTGAATGCCACGACGCTGTTGTCGACCTTCTTCGGCACCACGGCGGGGGCGACGTTTTGAGCAGCGCCGACTCATCCCCCGAAGGCTATGTGATCCCGCTTTACGTCGTGCTCACGCAGCCGCGGCTGATCGGCGGCGTGCCACGCGAGCTGGCGATTTGCAACCTGACCCTGACGATGATGGTGGCCCTCTCTCTGCGGCTCTGGTGGATCGGCATTCCGCTGGGCGTCGCGGTTCACACCATCGCCGCCATCCTCACCCGCTTCGACCCCGACTGGTGGCCGATCGCGCGCCGCCACCTGCGACAACCCAATTTCCTCAGCGCCCTGTGAGTAACCCTAATGTTTAATCTGACCGAATACCGCCGGAGCCCGCAAGCGCTCTCCGACTGGCTGCCGTGGGCGTTGCTGCTCCGTCCGAATCTCCTGCTCAACAAAGATGGCAGCATCCAGACCACGATCTGCTTCCGCGGCATCGACGCGAAGACCACCACTGCGACTGAACAGGCCGCCTTCCGAGCACAGACAAACCAAGCCTTCAAGCGTTTCGGTTCGGGCTGGTGCATCCACGTCGACGCCACCCGCCGCGCCGACACGGCCTACCCGACCGGTCAATTTGACCACCCGCTGGCGGCGGCGATCGATGAGGAGCGGCGGACGTCCCTGGAAACGCGTTACAGCTACACGTCGCGCCAGTTCGTGACGTTTACCCTACTGCTTCCGAACGATTACGGGCAGAAGCTGCTGGACCTGTTGTTGACCAACCCCCAGCGCTCCGGCCGGCAGAGCAAAGCTTCGCCGCTCGCGGCGCAAATCGACGAGTTCGAGCGCAGCGTCACCAACATCGTCAACATCCTCGCGTCGGTATTGCCTGAAGTGCGGCGACTCGACGCCGATGAGACGCTCTCCTACCTGCACGACTGCATCTCCGATCGGCCGTTGGCGGTAAAGTGCCCGGCCATCCCGTGCTACCTCGACGCACTCCTCTCCGACACGCCGCTGGTGGGCGGCATGCAACCACGGCTGGGCCGCAACCACCTGCAGACGATCGCCGTGCGGGCCTATACCCCGACCACACTGCCCCTGCTGCTCGATGCTTTGAACGACTTGCCGTTCGAGTATCGCTGGGTGGCGCGCTTCATTCCCCTCGGGCGAGAAGATGCGGCCTCGGAACTGCAGCGCAGCCGCCGTCACTGGTTCGCTCGCCGCAAGGCGATTTGGACGCTTCTGCGCGAGTTCTTGACTCAGACCGAGTCCCCGCTAATCGAGCCCGAGGCCGTGCTCAAAGGCGCCGAGGTCGACGAGGCTCTGGCGGCGCTGGGGGGCGAGCACTGCAGCTTTGGCTACACGACCGTAACGGTCACGACGTGGCACACGAACCCGGACCAGTTGGAGCGCAATGCGCGCTCGATCCAGCGCGTGATCGACAGCACCGGCCTCGTCTCGCGCTTTGAGGACCTCAACGCCGTACAGGCTTTCCTCGGGTCGCAGCCCGGCAACGCCTACGCCGATGTGCGGCGGCCGCTGCTCTCGACACTCAATTTGTGCGACCTCATACCCGTCAGTAGCGTCTATTGCGGCCAGTCGCGCGATGAACATCTGGATGGGCCGCCGCTGATGCAACTCCACACCAACGGCTCCTCGCCGTTCCGATTTGCGCTGCATCAGGCCGGAGTGGGGCACACCGTTGTGTTGGGGCCGACCGGCATGGGCAAGTCGACCCTGCTGCGCTTCACGGAGGTCCAGTCGCAGCGCTATCCGGGCACGCAGGTGTACACCTTTGACCGCGGCCGCAGCGCCCGCACGCTGACGCTGGCCATGGATGGCGACTACTACGCACTCACCCCGGAAGCGACGAGCCTCAGCTTCCAGCCCCTCAGTCAGCTCGACCAGCTCGGTGAGCTGGCCTGGGCCAACGACTGGCTGCTTTCCCTGTTCGCCGAGCAGAACTACGTCCCCAACGCCGCTGAGAAAGAGCATCTTTGGTCAGCCCTCACAAGCCTGGCCCGGCTTCCGCGGCCCCAGCGAACGCTGACCACGCTCTGCGAAGTGGTTCAGGTACAGGCGCTGCGCGAACTGCTGCAACCCTTCACGCTTACTGGCCCCTACGGCAAATTGCTTGACTCCGCCGAGGATCGGCTGAGCGAGGGGCTGTGGCAGACTTTCGAACTGGAAGCGCTGATTGACCATCCCCTGGCGCTCGCGGCGGTGCTGCCCTATCTCTTCCACCGGCTGGAGCAGCGCTTCGGCAGCTTTGTGACGCGGCCCGACGGGACGCTTCAACCGCGGCTGACGCTGCTGGTGATCGACGAAGCGTGGATGCTGCTGCAACTCAAGCACTTCGGCGGGCAGATTCGCACCTGGCTGAAGACGCTGCGCAAGAAAAACGTCGCCGTCATCCTCGCGACGCAGAGCCTGGCCGACATCGTCGACTCGCCGCTGGCGAGTGCCATCCTTGAGAGCTGCCCCAATCGGATTTTTCTGCCCAACCCGGCGGCGCTCGAACCGGCGACGTTGCGCTACTACCGCGACCTCGGCTTGAATGACCGACAGATCGCGATCATCCAGTCCGCCACCCCGCGGCGGGACTACTTCTATGTCAGCCGGGAGGGCAGCCGACTCTTCCAGCTCGAACTGGGACCGCTCGCGAAAGCGCTCTGCGCCTCCGGAACGGCAACAGAACAGGCCCTGGTTGAGCGTTTGATGGGTGTCAGCACTCGCGAATCGTTCGCGAGCGCATTCCTCGATCAATGCGGTCTGCCGCACTGGGCGGAACGCATTCGCGGTGCCCGCAACGTAGGAGTGTCACAATGAGACATTTTTCGACCCGCACGCGCTGGATGGCGGCGTCTCTGGGCTTGCTGGCCTTGTTCGTGCCGGCGGGGCGGGCCGTCTTCGCCGGCGACATCGTCTTCGATCCGGCCAACTGGCTGGAGAATGTGCGGCAGACGGTCGCTTTGGCGCAGCAGATTCAGCGCGCCGTGCTGCAAATCGAGCTCCTCGCCCGGCAACTGCAGCACCTGCCGGAGAGCATCCTCGAGGATCTCACCGCACTGGGCGACCGCATCCAGGCCCGGCTAAACGAGTCATTCGACCCGCTCGCCACGACCGTAGAGGGCGCGTCGAATCAGCTGGAGAGCCGCTTCCCGGTTCAGTTCACAGCTCCGCCGTTCGCGTGGCGAGAGGACCAGGAAGCGGAGTGGACCGAGGCCTCCCGCGCTACGCTGGTCGATCTGCGGAACTATCAGAACGCCGTCGCGCAGGAACTTGAAACCAGCGCCGCGATGGTCGACCGTCTGGTGCGTGCCTCCAATGGCGAGGGGTTGCCCGCCGACCAGCGTCCCGGTCTCACCGCGGTGCTCCAAGCCCGCAACGAACTCATGGCGCTGCTCACGACCGAAACCCAGCGCTACATCGGCCTCCGCGCGCTCTCCCTGCAGCGCGGCATCGACCGGCTCGCGGAAGGGGAGTCCGCAGCGGCGCACCAGGCGGCCCTGCGCGACCACCTGCAGCAGAACGGATTCAAACAGCGCGACAGTTCCGCCGTACTCATCCCGTATATCCCGTGACACCCAGGGAGCATTCCGATGCGTACTCGACTCCGTACATTTCTGGGCAGCGCCGCGGTAGCGCTCGCCGCTTCCAGCACCGCCACCGCCGCCGAGATCGTCTACGACCCGGCCAATCTGGCGGCCAATCTGCAGCAGGTCGCCCACCACCTCGAACTGATCGCGCGACTGGATGAGCAGATTCGGCTGCAATGGCAGGCCCTGGAGAACTGGGAGTTCACGCGACTGGAGGAGCTACTGGAAGGCTTCGAAAGCTTGCGCGAGCCCTTCGAGCTGGACTCCGCCTACCAGACCGACGATCCCGCCGCTCTGATCGAACAGAGCTACTCCCTATCGCTCTCGACCGATGAGTCGCTTGACGCACTTCGTCGCGATTGGATCGCGTTGGAGCGGGCCGCCCTGGTCAACGCCCGCGTGGTCCAGAACCGCGTCGTGGAGGAAGTCGGCGCTGCGCAATCGCGCGTCGCCGAATACGTCACGCGCTCCAATGCCGCCCCCGGCCCGACCGCGGCAACCCAGGCCGGCAACGAAATCCTCGCCACGCTGATCGAACAATTGATGGCCCTGAGCGCGCTGGAGCTCTCCGCCGGTCGAGCCGAGCTGGAGCAGGAGGCCGCGCAGCAGGCGGCGCGGGCCTATCAGGCGGCACTCCGGGCGCAGCTACACCGTCCGTTGGTCCCGTCGACGGCGATTCCCGCGGGCGGAGGTGTTCGATGATCGGCTCACCCGGCGTGGGCCTGCTGGCGCAGGCCAGTTCTCCTTACCTCATCGACCGCCTGCTCGAGAACTACCTCTCCATCCTCGATCTCGGCTTTGATCGCCTGGGCGGCGACGTCTCGACGCTTTTCCAACTCCTGGCGGTGATTCACCTGGCGATCGCCGGTCTGTTCTGGGCTCTGAGCGAAGACAAGGTCGTGGTGCAACTCGCCCGCAAGGCGCTCT
>JALHOX010000303.1 GCA_022842805.1 Phycisphaerae bacterium
ACGTGACCGGACCATCGCGGACATCGAGCCTGCCGAGCGGCGTGGTCGTGCCGATGCCCAGGTATCCCAATTGGGTCAGTGACATCTGCGGCGCGCCGACGGGGTCCAGGTTGTGAAAAAGAAACTGCAGCGCGCTGCCCGCGGGCGAGGTTGGGTTGTTCAAGACGGTCCAGCCGGAGTTCGCGGAGAGATTTCGCAGCCGGACGCCCGACAGGCTTTGGCCGGTTTGAATCGTCAGGTATCGATCGGTCGCCGTGGTGTTGCCGAGCTCCATCCCCCCCCTGAATCGGCCCAAACCGCCGGGCAAGATGGAGGCGACTTCAGCGCCCTGCTCCGCGAACCAGGCGTGCGTCTGCGGCGCGTTCCAGTTTGTGAGAAAGCCCGCCACGCCGAACGGCTCCGCGTCGCCTGCAAACACGTTCACGGAGTTGCTTCCGCGCACATCCAGTCGGGCCGCGGGATTCGCAGTCCCGATGCCGATTCGTCCGAAGCCATCGACGTTCAGCCCGCGCGTGTTCCGGCTGAACTCGGACAAAGGCGCGGGCGTGACGAGCGTGCGCGGCGAGAGCGGCGATCCCTGAACAACAACCTCGATCCAGCGGTCAGCGCCGCGGAACTGCGCGTCCCAGGGCAGCGCAACGGAGAAAATGCCTTCCGTTACGTCCACGGAGAAGTTGGACGTTGCGAGCAGCGTTCCGCCGGTCGCGGCGTCATACAGGTTGAAGGTCAAGCTGCGGGCGCCGTTGACTGGCTGGCCCGCTTCTTTCAACTGCCCCTGATACGTAAAGTCCGCCTGGGCGGCGACACCGGTCATCAGGCCGGCTGCGAGAACAAGAGCCGTCGCGGGGCGAACATGGGGACGAAACATCTGATACCTCCAAAGCGCGAATCGAGGAACTGGACCAACTCGCCCATGCAGCACGACCGCTTGCCGGGCGCGGGAATTCGACCTGCGCCGATTCACGATGTACGGCGACTCGACGAGACCACGGGACGGCGAGCGCCTACCCATCGGGCAGTTGCGTTATGCCGCCCCGATGAGCGCCCATCGGGTTGCCGGAGAATCGCGCGGTGGACTGCGCGATAGCGGTCATGAGCCGCACGCCCCCCTACCTAATCCCGGTCGCGTGGCGACATTACAGCGCGGGTGCAGAATATTTTTCGGTGAAGGTGTTTCCGGACCCTGCGAGGCGGGGGCGGGCTGAAGCTCAGTTGCGGGCGGCGGGACGAGTGGCGTTTCCCGCGGCGATTAAGCGGGCGACGGTGCGGGCGTCGATGGCTGTGCGAAAGCCGATTGTATTGGACCACACGCTGGGATCGTGTCGGGAACGGGCGTTGGAGAGCTGCCGGGAGAGGTCGCCGAAATAGCCTCCGCGGAAGACGCGCTGGAAGCCGCCGAGAGCGCCATCCTTCGGCCCGGACTGGACGACGGCGCATCGATCGGCGTATTTCTTAAACTCGTCGGACGACCACCAGTCTGCGCAGTACTCGCTGACGTTTCCCGCCATGTCGTAAAGCCCGAACGCGTTTGGCCGAAGCGACGCCACCCGCCGCGTGCGGATGGGGGCGTGGACGGACGAGATTTCATAGAGTCCTTCGCGATCCGCGTCATTTCCAAACCAATAAGGGGTCGTGGCCCCCGCTCGCAGCGCGAACTCCCACTCGCCCTCCGTGGGGAGGCGATACCCCGCTTCTTCGCTGGGGACACCCTCAAGCTCGCTGAGCTTTCTGCAGAAGACGTCTGCATTGACCCACGCCAGCGTCTCGATCGGCAGATCGCGCGTGTCGGGTTCCGCCAGGCGGCTCTCGCCGGCGCCGCCGACGCGGAAAAAGCCAAACCTAAAGTCGATCAGTCGATCGAATTGCGCCTGCGTTGTTTCCGTGATCGCCAGGTAGAACGGCTTGGTGAGTCGCACGCGATGGGCGGGGTATTGGCTGTGAATCAGGGCGAGAACGGCCGGCTCGCCGGGTTGCGTCGTCGGGGGCGGAATCCACGAGGCGATTTCGTCATCCGGGACTCCCCGTGTGTATTCGCCGGGCGGAATGAGTGCGAACGTCATGCCGACGGAATTCGTCCATTGGACCGGCACGCGGAGATGTTGGGCCCAGCGCTCCTGGTGGGCGCGGGCCTCGACGGCGTCGAACGGCGCCACGGCGATCGGAATGCCGTCGATCGGCGTTCCGGGCGGTGGCGCCGTGTCGGCGGGCGGAGAACGGAGCCAAAATACCGCCACGAGGGCGAGCCCGAACAACGTGGTCACGACGGAGGCGGTGATGCCTCTGCGGTTCGGCGTTCGGCGAATGTGTTCGATCTCGCGACGGAATTCGTCGGCGCTCTGGTAGCGGTCCGCCGGGGATTCCTGCAGCGCACGCTGCACAACGCGGTCGATGCGTGAATCCACCGCGGTCCGGCGCGAAGCCGGCGTGTAGTTCAACACCGGCGGCAAACCGGTCAGCATCTCGTACAGCAGCACGCCCAGCGCGTACAAGTCGGTGCGATGGTCGATGCTGGCGGCGGGGTTCAACTGTTCGGGCGCCATGTACTGCGGCGTGCCCATTCGCAGGGCCGCTTCGGTGAGGGAGAAGCGGTCGATGCGGCTGTCTTCGGTCAGTTTTACCAGCCCGAAATCCAGCAGCTTCACGCGACCGTCCGGCTTGAGCAGCACGTTCTCCGGCTTGATGTCGCGATGAACGAGTCCCCGGGCATGGGCGCACGCCAAGGCCGCGCAGAGATCGGCCGCGATGCGAAGCGCATCGGACGCGGTCAGTCGCTTCTCGCGGATCGCCGTGCGGACCGGCTGACCGTCGACATACTCCATGAGGATGTAGAGGTAGCTTCCGCGCTGGCCCATGTCGAACACGTCGACGATGTTGGGGTGCGAAAGCTGGGCCAGCGCCTGGGCTTCGCGGAAGAATCGCTCGATGAAGGCCGGGTCCGCGGCCCGTTCGGGCGGGAGTACCTTCAGCGCCGCTGTCCGATTGAGCCGAATCTGCCGCACCTTGAATACCGCCCCCATGCCGCCGCGACCGATCAGTTCGAGAATGTCGAAGTCCGGCATGAGGGCTGCGAGTCGGTCTTTTTCCGGCACGGTGAACGCTTGAGCGGATGTGCGCTCCATAAAACCGACGTCGGTCGCCAACTGAAACAGGCACCCCGGGCAGCCTTCGGCCTGGCTCCAGAAGGACGCGCCGCACTGGCCGCACGTGAAGTTTGACAAGGAACTCGCGCTCATCGATGGCGTTCTCCGCCAGAGAGTAATCCCGTCGGGCGCGCGTTCTTACGCCGACACGGAAATCCGGAACATCAGACGACGGCCTGGCTCAGGGCCGCACGGAGCCGATTGATCTCATCATCGACCTCGTCGGGCGAGATCAGCGTCAGCGCGACCTGCTCGCGCAGGATCTCTCCGAACCGGCGCCGCATGCGGTGGGCGGCGACATTGACGGCGCCCTCGCTGAGCGCGAGCTGTTGTCCGAGTTCCTTGATCGGCGTGGTCGCGGCCCCGGAGATGATCGGACGCAGGCATTTCACCAATTCGGCCTTGCCCCCCGCCTGGTACTCCGCCTCCAGCCGCTGCCACGCCAGATCGAGCTGCGTGACGGCCCAGGCGCGCTCGAATGCATGGTCTGGCGAGCCGTCGCCCGGCGCGGCCAGCAATCGTTCGGCGCGCTCGAAATCTACATGCACGACCAAGGGGCCGGGCGAGCGCTTTTGGCGGTTCTGATCGCGGTGTCGGCGGGCCAAGAACTGACGGAACGAGGCCAGCAGAAACGTGCGAAAGCGGCCACGTTCCGCATCGGCCCGCGCGACGATCGCGTGTTCCACGAAGTGAACGAGGAAATCCTGGACGGTATCTTCGGCTTCGTGAGCCGATTGCCCGGTGCGACGCGCGAACGCGTAGAGCGGGTGCCAGTACTGCTGACATATTTCAGCCGTTGCGCCGCGAGCCGAGTCGCCATCAGCCTGCGCCCGAGCAATTAGCGACCAGGATGTCGTGTGAAACTGCAGGGCCATCGAGGGGCATCTTACGAAGCGCGGCCTCCGAACCTCAAGCAGGTGGCGTTCGGCGGGGCGCCGTTGCGGCGGCGAGGGACATATCGGCATTGCGGCGCGTAATCTACAACCGCTCGCCATGACGTTTGCAGCGTGCGTGCGAGCGACCGAGGTGCGCTGTTCGGGCGCCACCCCGGGGGAGAAACGCGTGGCGTTTTCATTAGTCCGTCGCTCGCCCCACACGTGTCGCAGAAGCTGAGCGCCGGCTTTAGAGACTGTCGCTCGATCGAGGATCGGGCTGGCGACGGCCGGTAATTTCGCTAAACTTCCAACGGGTGGTGATGAGTCGGTGGTGCGATCGCCTTTTCACGCGCCGCAATCACTCGCCGCAACAGCACTCGTAAGTCGCTTCTCATGAAGCGCTTACGTAATCGTGCGGGCGTAATTCAGTGGTAGAATGCCAGCTTCCCAAATTCGCCCGGTAGTAGCTCGCACCTCCACAAACCCATCTGGCGGGCTCAAAAACGCGGTTTTCGACCTCTCGCCGGGGCCAAGCTTGACCCCAAGTAGTCCCGGTTGCCCCCAAAATGTAGTAGATACAAATGGCGGCCTGGACGGCAGGCGTCTGCGAGTTCGCCCGATTCGTATCCAGGTCGGCGAGTGTCTTGCAAGGCGGCCGCGAGCTATCATGAAATGAGTCAGCGGTTGGCGATGGTGACGATTCGGAGGCACTGTATGGGTGTTTGCGTGGAGTGCGGCACTCCGCTCTTGGGTGACGAGGCCAAGTTCTCGTACTGCTTAAAGTGCCTCAAAGCTTCTGAAGAGCGAGCATGCCGCAATTGCGGAAAGAGCGGACGAGCAGCTTTCGTGGATTCAAAGTCGGGGTTGTGCATTGACTGCGGACTGAAGCAGAACGCCAAGAAACCCTTCCGTTCTTGGGGCTGACGGGTACCGCGGAGGGCGTGTCGTGCGTATCGGTGGTTTCCGTGGTTCGTGAGGAGGTTCAGATGCTCGAAGTCGCGAAAGAGCGAGAAGCTCGCTTCGCCGCAAGGTGGCTTTTGGCCGACCCGACGACGTTCGACGGAGACGACAGCATGCCGCCCGACGTGTTGGAGCGTGCTCGCGAGATGGTCTGCGAAACCGAGCTTGAAAAAGACCGCCTCCGAGACCACGCAGTCCAAGGTGGAATCCTGCGGGCTATCGAAGCGACACTTGGGCGTTCGTAGCGAATCGGTACATCCCTCGTTGCGGATAGGGCAGCTTCGAAGAGTCTACGAAGCACCCCAAGGTTCTGCCCGAACAGGAATTGGGTCCCTGAAGATGCGGACACGAAACGGCCGCTCCGGCGGCTTCGGGAATCGCCAGACGATAAAGTACGGCCACGTCGGAAAAGCCGCCTGAAGGACTTTAAGGATGATGTCGGGGTCTACCTCTTCGCTGATTTCTGACACGGTAAGCCCGAATTCGTCGTGTTCAGTCTCCACGGAGTTAAACTCGGACAGCCAATTGAGGCCGTGCTCGTGTAGAACGCGAAGAGCGTGGCCCCATGCTTGAAAAAGCTCCGGCGAAAAATGAGGCTTCTCATCCGCGGGCTGCCGTCG
>JALHOX010000304.1 GCA_022842805.1 Phycisphaerae bacterium
GCGGCCGCCGCCGGAGCCGCCACGGGCGACATATGGCGTGAATCTCGCTTTTTTCGCGGTCGTCTGCCTGTGGTTTGCAGCGCTGTTTGGACTGGTGCCACTGCGATTGATCCAAGTTGATGTCGCGGTATGGATCTTTTGCGCGGGACTTCCAGTGATCATTCTGTTCTGGGTCATCGTGCTTTTTTCGATCCACGACTGCGCCGATGTCTATCAGCTTAGAGCCGAGCAACGGGCTGCGCGGATCGCCCGATTGCGTCGTATTTCCGAGTCGCCGACGGCGCGGGTGCGATTGCCGCACCGTGTGCTTGAGTTTGATTTGCTCGCGATTTCGTCGGTGACCGTCGGAACGTGGAAGGCTGCGGTCGCGCGTCTGCCGGCGCGCGCGGTTGTTCTCATTGGAAAGCGCCCAAGCGAGTGGTACTGCGCCGACCGGTCGCCGGTCTATTCCGAGCCGATCGACCTCGAAACGGACTCCGGTGCGTTGTGGGAACTCGCTCGCCAACGCCGCCTCATGACGCTCCGCCCGCCGCCGTGGGAAGGGGACCTGCCGCCCGACGCGACCCCGGAACAGTCCAAGGTTGCGATGCGCGAGTGGATGCGGCGAAACGCGCCGCCGCGGACATGGGCGGACTGGGGTGCGGAAGTGCTGGCGGTGCTCGGTTTCATTTCGGTGGCCCTCGGCTGCCTGGGGAGTAGCGCCGCGGCGGTCGGCGGTTACTTGTGGTTTAGCGTCATCGAGGCGACTCGCGGGCGCCCGACTCTCGCGCTGATCGCGCTGGGAGTCGTAGGTTTCTTTTTGCTGCCGAAGCGGGTGTGGCGGAACCGCGTCGTTGTTCTGCCTGGCGGAATTGCGACGTCGATCGAATGGCCCTGGTCTTTGCCGCGTGAGGTGAAGCTCTATACGCCCGAGCGCAACGCTCTCGCAGTCGATTGCGATTGCGGCGCGATGCTCGTCGCGAGCAGCGATGGCGTCAACGCGATTCAGGGCGGGATGAATTCCGCCCTGATCCTGCTTTGGTGCAGCCCGCAGGCACGGCCCAGCATCGCCGCTATCTCGCAGTACTTTGGCGGTGCTCCGGTGCGGGAGGTGGGGTAGATTTTCGGAGTGTGCGGTTGGGTGAGCGACCCCGCTTGATTGGGCTCTGCCGCACAACTCTGTCGCGGTGCAGCGCCCCAGATCTTCGCCGCGCCGGAAGGATCATTGTGGCGGCTTTTAGGGTCGGCCTTCAGCCGGCCGGGGGAAATCCTGCTGAGGTTCGACAATCCGCGCTACGTTGCGCTCCGACGGCATCGCGTTTGCGTCGCGCAAGCGTGTTTCACGTGAAACACGATTGCCGCTGCGGCGACGGAGCGATGCCCGAATCATGTGCGACCGCGCGGGCTGAAGCCCGCGGCTCAGGGAAGAAATTGCGCGCGGGCTGAAGCCCGCGGCTCAGGGAAGAGATTGCGCGCGGGTTGAGGCCCGCGTCTCGAACTACTTCAGCAGATGCTCTTTCCAGAACATCGCCTGCATCACCGCGGCCAGGTCGCTGTTTTCCTTCTTTGCGAAGCCGTGGCCTTCGTTGAGCGCGTTGGCGAACCAGACGGTGCGGCCCAGCGCCCGCATCTTCGCCACGATCTGACGCGCCTCGCTCACCGGCACGCGGGGGTCGTTTTCGCCGTGCATGACGAAGAGCGCCGCCTGAATCTTCTCGGCGTTGTTGAGCGGCGAGATCTTCTCGAGCACGGCGCGGACCGCTGGGTCGCGCTCGTCGCCGTATTCGGCGCGGCGCAGGTCGCGGCGGAACTCGGGGGTGGTTTCGAGGAACGAGACGAAGCTGGCGATGCCGACGATGTCGATGCCGGCCTTGATGCGGCCCGGGAAATTGGTCAGCGAGCCGAGGACCATGTAGCCGCCGTAGGAGCCGCCGAAGATGCCGACGCGCGAGGCGTCGAGGTGGGGCTGCTTGGCGATCCAATCGAGCGCGGCGCCGACGTCCTTCACGGCGTCTTCTCGCATCACGCCGTTATCGATCTGGTGATAGGTGCGGCCATAGCCGACGCTGCCGCGGACGTTGAGCGCGAGGACGCTGATGCCCAGCTCACGGGCCCAGAACTGGAAGGGGCTGGTGAAGCCGGGGGTGAACTGGCCTTCGGGGCCGCCGTGACACTGGATGATGACCGGTCGCGGGCCGTCGCCGACGCCGCGATAGAGGAAGGCGGGGATCATGCGCGGCTTGCCGTCGACCTGGTCGAAGGTGGGGTAGCGGATCAGCTCGGGTTCGACGAAGCGCTCGGCGTTGAGGCCGCCGATTTCGGACTCGGTCCAGCGGGTCGCGTTGCCGGCGGCGAAGTCGACGGAATAGGCGTCCGAGGGCGACTTGGAGGAGTTGATCGTGAGGCCGAGCGTGCCGCCGGCCTGATTGAATTGCAGGCCGCCGATTACGCCGACGGGCAGACCCTTTACGGTGCGTTCGTTCTTGCCGGCGGTGTCGCAGAGGACGAGTCGGCTGACGCCGTCTTCGTTGACGACGTAGGCCAGGCCCGCGCCGGTCGGCTCGACGGCGACGCTTTCGACATCCCAGTTGAGCGTCGGCGTGAGGCAGGTCCACGCGCCGGTTTCGAGCTCGAGGCGATAGAGCCGGCGAAACTCGCCTTCGCGGTCGGTGGTGAGGAAGAGCGTCTTGCCGTCGTGGCTCCAGGCGGCGTCGCCGTAGTAGGCGGCGGGAGTTTCGGGGGTGATGCGGCGCTGCTTGAAGTCGGCGAGGTCGACGATGAACCACTCGGTTTCGCGCTCGCTGATGTAGTGATTGATGAGCAGCGACTTCTCATCGGGGCTGAAGCCGGCGACGTAATACTGTCCCTTCACCTCCCAGATCATTTTGGGCGGGTCGTTGCTGGTCAGGTCTTTGAGATAGACATCGAAATCGCGACCGTTGCGGGCGGTGCCGCTGACGGCGAACCAGCGGCCGCTCTTGGAGATGACGGAGTTGGAGTGGCGGGACTTGCCGTCGGTGATGAGCGTGGAGCGGCCTTCGTTGAGATCGAGGACGAAGTAGTTGTCGTTCTCGTCGCCACCCTTGTCTTTAGCGTAGATCACCTTGCGGCCGGCGCTGCCGGGGACGAAATAGCCGCTGTCGATCGGCTCGTCGGCGAAGGTGATTTGCTTGCGTGCGCCCAACGGCTGGGCGACGGTGTGGAGTTGGGTCGAGCCGCCGAAGCGGGTGGCGATCAGCAGAGATTTGCCGTCATCGCTGAGATCGAGCAGGCCGGCGCGGCGGACTTCGAGATACTGCATCAGGCGCTCGCGGAGCGCGGCGTCGATGGGGGGCACGTCTTCGAGGACGAATTGGCCGATCTGGTTTTTGACGGGCTCTTTGGCGATTGTCGTCAGCGGCGCGAGGGCGATGACGAGCAGCAGCAGAGTTGATCGAAATGTGAGCATCGATACCTCGATATCAGTAAGGGGAGTGCGGACCATTTGGTCCGCACGATTATCAAATTCGGATTTATACGAGCGGGCGAAACGTCCGTGCTTTGCGCGGAGCGACTAGCCGGCCACACCCACATCGGCGGCCCCGGTTTTGATCTGCAACGACGATCCCTTGAGATCGTCGCCGATCGGCTCGGCGTTGCCGCCCAGGTGTTTGGCGAGAAACGCCTCGGTGACGGCCCAGAATGAAATGCTGTTTTCCGGACGGGCGAAGCCGTGCCCTTCGTCGGGGTAGAGCACGTAGGTGACGGGGATCTTCTTTTCCTGCATGGCGCGCACGATCTGATCGCTTTCGGCCTGCTTTACGCGCGGGTCGTTGGCGCCCTGGCCGATGAGCAGCGGCTTGCGGATCTGGTCGACGTAGGTCAGCGGCGAGCGCTCGATCAGCAGCTTTTTGCCTTCTTCGGTCCGAGGATCGCCGACGCGCCGCGCGAAGACTTCCAACATCGGCGCCCAATAGGGAGGAATCGAGTCCAGCAGCGTCTTGAGGTTCGACGGGCCGACGATGTCGACGCCGCAGCAGAAGACGTCGGCGGAGTTGGTCATGCCCCAGAGCGTCGCATAGCCGCCGTAGCTGCCGCCGAGGATCGCGACGCGCTTTGGATCGGCGATGCGATTCTTGACGGCCCAGGCGACGCCATCGAGCAGGTCGTCGTGCATGGTGCGGCCCCACTGCAAGTTGGCCGCGTTGATGAACTTTTTGCCGAAGCCGGTGGAGCCGCGGAAGTTGACGCTGAGCACGGCGTAGCCGCGATTGGCGAGCCATTGATGCAGGGCGTCATAGCCCCACTCGTCGCGGGCCCAGGGGCCGCCGTGAACGACGAGGACCAGCGGAAGGGGCTGGGTCGGTCGGGCGTCGTTGTCGGGGTCGCTGGCGGGCGGGAGCGTGAGATAGCTGACGAGCTCCAAGCCGTCGCGGGCGGGGATCAGCGGAGCGTGCATCCGCGCGAGCGACGCTTTTTCCAGGGCCGGGCGATTGGTGAAGAGGAACTTGTTGCTCTTTGCGCCGCGGTCGTAGAGATAAAAGCGCGTCGGGCCGTTGTCGACGGTGTACTCCACCAGCCAGCGCTGATCGTCGAGCGTGCGGCTGAGCACCGAGAAGTCGCCGTCGCAGATGGTCTTCAGGTATTCGAAGTCGGGCTTCAGCGCCGGATCGACGATTTCCCAGCGGGTGCGGTCGTACTCAAAGGCGACGGCCTGCACGGTCTTCTTGGTCGGGTGGGTCAAAACATCGCTCGAATCGGCCTTGGTGTCGGCGGCGATGGGCGTCTGCTTGCCGGTTTTGAACTCGACCGCGACGCAGCGCGAGGTGTTTTCGCCGCGGCTGTCGACCATGTAGAGGGTTTCGCCGCTTTCGTCGAAGCCGACGGTGGTGGTCGTCAGGTCGTCGCCGGCGGGGATGACGGTGAATTCGCTCTGCGTCTTGCCGTCGATGCGGATCATCTCGACGCTGCCGTCGGGGCGATAGCGCATGCCGATTCGGGGGCGATACTGCTCGTCGCACTCAAAGCCGAGGAAGCCCTCGTTTTCGTGGGTGAGCTTGAGTTCGCCGCTGAGGAGGTTGAGCGTGTAGAGGTCGTGCAGCTCGGGGGAGCGTCGATTGAGGGCGACGAGAATGTCGTTGGGGGTTTTGCTGCTGGTCTTTTCGATGCGAGCCTGAACGCCGTCGAAGGGCGTGAGGTCGCGGCTGGCTTTGGTGGCGACATCGACGACGTGAATGCGCCAGTTTTCGTCGCCCTTCTGGTCCTGCAGGTAGATGATGTGATCGTTGGTGTAGGCCCAGCGATACTGACGAATGCCGCGCTCGCGGTCGCTGGTGACGGCGACGGCTTTGTCGGGTGCGTCGACGGGCGCGACCCAGACGTTGAGTACGCCTTCCTGCGGCGCGAGGAAGGCCAGCCGCTTGCCGTCGGGCGAAAGCTGCGGCGACTCGCGCTCGGGATTGCCGAAGAGAGTCTGGCGCGGAATCAGGTCGGCGGCTTTCGCGTCGGCGGCCATGGAAGCGGATCCTTTCGCGTGGCCGATCAGAGCGAGGAGGGCGAGCAGGGTCGCCGATCGGCGGATGA
>JALHOX010000305.1 GCA_022842805.1 Phycisphaerae bacterium
AGGACCGGAGGCGCGATAGAAGTCGGCCTCGCACTCCGCGAGCAGCCGATCCACCGGCCAGGCCGAGCGCGCCCGCGCGTCGGCGGCGGAGAGATTCGGCGCGTCACTCGCCATGCGCCGCCCATGCCGCCGCACACGCGACCGCCGCAGTCTCGACCCGCAGAATGTGAGCCGCAAGCCGCACGATCACGCCTTCGCGCCCCATCGCGAAGTTCAGTTCATCATTGGTGATGCCGCCCTCGGGGCCGATCAGGATCGCCGCACCACGCCGCGCTTCGCCGCCGGATGCGATCGCCGCACCAAAGAATGGGGCGCCGGCTTGCGGATGAGCGACGAACAGCCGCAGATTTCGGCGCGACTCGATGGCGCTGGTGATCGAATCGGCTTGGGTAATTCGCGGCAGCCACGCGCGATGGCATTGCTTGCAGGACTCGATCGCGATCCGCCGCAGCTTGTCCAAACTGCCGCCGCCCGGCGCGACGACGCTGCGCGCGAATCGCGCGAAGCACAGCTCGGCCACCCCCAATTCCGTGCACTTCTCCACCAGCCACTCGAGCCGCGGCCCCTTGCACGCCGCCACGATCAACGTCAGCGACGCGGCCGGCGGATCGACGCGGCGTCCGTCACGCAGCTCGACGCGCAATCCCTCGGCCGCTGCGCCGCGGGGCGGCTTGCGCGGCGCACGGTCCGCTTCGGGCAAAACCGCCGTGGCGACGCCGCCCGCGCCGTCGAAAAGCGTGATGAGATCGCCCGCGCCAATCCGCAACACACGCGTCGCATGGTTGGCCTCTTCGCTCGACAGGCGCGCCTCACTCGCGCCCGCCGAGATCGGCTCGGCAGAAAAGAACCAGCGATCAGTAGCGTCTTGCATGCGGTATTTACTTTGTAGCGACCTGCGGCCCGCAGGCCGGCGAATCGTCTGCCCAGTAGCGGCCTGCGGCCCGCAGACCGACGAATCGTTTGCCCAGTAGCGGCCTGCGGCTCGCAGGCCGACGTGTCGGCGCCGATTCGTCGTGCTTACGGCCCCGCCGCCGGCGTCATCCAACAATCCAAAACTGCCGCCCGGGTCGCGCGAACGGTGACCGTGTTCGGCCCCGGCTTCAGCTTCCAACGCCCCAGCGAATAGACCCCGCTGGTCCGCCGATCAAAGGTCACCTCGCCGCTGCCGGCCGCCGACGAGACCTTCAGCACGCCGAAATCCTGCCGCGGATTCACGCGGATTTTCAACTCGACGTCGCGCGCGGCGAGAAACGGAATATCAACTTTCACATCCGTATCCGCCGGGATCGACACCGCCGCATCGCCCGAATACTCGATGCCGCGAGCCTCCTTGGCGGCGACGCGCCGCGCCTCGGGCGACGCGCTGCGCCCTTCGATCTCAACCACATCCGCCATCCGCAGCGGCGGCGGCCGCAGATCTTCCGTTCGCAGACGCGGGAAGTCGTGCTGGGTCTCACTCGGCGAATACCACCACAGCGCCGCACCGATCCACGGCGCCACCGCCGCGTCGCCCGACGGCGATCGAACGGGGATCGTCACTGCTGCCCGCTCGACATGCTGAAACGGGTCGGCGATGCGCCACTCGACACCCGTCGCACGCCCAAAGGCCCGGCTCGGCGAAATCCACTCCAGCGGCCCGCTCATCCCGTTGTGCGGCGGCTCCAGTGTCGCTGGGGCAAATCCTTGGCACCGCATGACGAGCGGGCTCGCCTGGTCGAGCTCGATCACCGTCGGCGCGATGTCGCCCCACGCATCGCGCGGCGCATCGAGCAGCCGCGACAGCCCCACCAAGCGCCCTTTCCCGCGCAGCGCGGCCACACTCAGCTTGCGCTTCTGCACCGGGAATTCGCGGCGATAGCGGGCATGAAGCCGCAGCGTGTCCTTCGTCGCGCCGCCGATCGCAACCCGCAGATAGAGCAGCAGATTGATCGGCTCCGCCCCGGCGTTCAGGATCTCGATCCGGCAGCCGTTATGAAACGGCATCGGCAGCAGCATGTAGCAAAACTCGGCCCCGGCGCGGCGATCGGGCAGCGGAATCTCGACCGTGCGATTCCCTCCGGCCACCAGCATGTTGATATCGGGTCGCCCGAATCCGCCACCAAAGAAGACGCTCAGCGGCAGCTCGATCTGCGGCTCGGCCGCGCCGTCGAAGTAACAGCGGATCGCGCAACGATAAAGCGCGGAGGCGTCGAGCGGGTCGATGCGATCGGGAATGGCGACATACACCGCCCGCACGACGCCGGACTTGTCGAGCGTTTCTTCGATCGACTTGCCGGGCTCGATCGTGTCCTCGCGCGCAATCGGCAAAATCTTCCCGCCCGCATCAATCTGCGCCGCGGTCAGCCCCGTGCGGAGCACCTCCACCTTCGCCAATTCCTCGACCGGCCGACTGGCCGAAAGGTTGCCGCTGGCGGCCGCAACGATGGGCGTCTTCCAGAGCCAATCCAATTGTTCGTATCGCGCCACTCCCTCGATCGGCGCAGAGGCCGGATTCGAAGCCGGCGACTGCCCGCGAGAAATCAGCGGCCCGGCGAGGGCGAATAACAAGCCAACATAAACCCGCGATACCCGCCCCGCCGCCGTACGACGAACATCCGGCAATGCCGCCCGCGCGACAATCTCCCCCGCCCCGCGACCACGTCGCGGCTTTTCAGACATTGAACTTGAACAGAATGACGTCGCCATCCTGCACCACATAATGTTTCGGCTCCAGCCGCACCTTATTGGCGGCCTTGGCGTCGCGCATGTTCCCGGCCGCCAGCAAATCGGCGAACGCAACCGTCTCCGCTCGGATAAAGCCGCGGGCGATGTCGGAGTGAATCTCGGCCGCGGCGTCGACCGCCGTCGCCCCGCGCGTGATCGGCCAAGAGCGCACTTCTTCCGGCCCGGCGGTCAGGAAGAACATCATCCCCAGCGCGTCGAACGCGGCCCGCACCAGCCGCTGCCCCGCGATTTCTTTCAGTCCATACTCGGCGAGAAACGGCCCGCGCTCCTCCGGCGCAAGCTGCGCCAGGTCGAGCTCCAGCGTGGCACACAGCGTCACCGTCGCCGCGGCGGCCGGGTCGATGAAGGGCGGCGGCTTGGCGGCGTCCGCCTCGCCCACGTTAAACGCAACGACCAGCGGCTTCTGCGTCAGAAAGCCGAAGCTGCGAACGAGCTTCTCTTCTTCGCCGGGCTGAATCACGTCGCGCAGCGGCTTGCCGGCTTCGAGCGCTTCCTGACAGCGCTTCAGCAACTCAAGCTCCTTCTTCTGCTTCTCCTGATCCTTGGTGGGCTTTTTCACCGCCGCCTCGAGCTTTTCGACGCGATTGGTGCAGGCCAGAAGATCGGCGAAGGTGATCTCGTCGCGAATGATGCTCAGGTCCGCCCGCGGGTCGACGCGATCCTTAAACGCCGGCACCGAATCCGACTGAAAAGCCCGCAGCACCACCACCAGCGCCGCCGCCTGTCGCAGCGAGGGCAGGTTCTTGGCGAGGCCCGCGTTGGCGTTGCCGTCGTCGCCCGCGCCGCCCGGCAGATCGATGAACTCCATCGTCGCCTCGGTCCGCTTCTTGGGCTGATACATCTTCTCCAGATCATCGAGTCGCGGCTCAGGAATCCGCACGGCGGCGATGTTTTCCCCCGTCAGATTGAGGTTGGCGCGCGGAATGTTCGCGATCGCTGAAAAGACAGTCGACTTGCCGGAATAGGGAAACCCAACGATCGCCACACGCATGCCGCACTCCGCGAGGCCGCCGCCAATGCGGTCGCCGCCGATGATCCATTGTCAAAAAGCGCCGCTATCCAGCAGCGCCAAGGCGCAGCGTACGCCCGTACGCCCCGGAGCCGCAACCTTGTCTCCCGTCCGGCGCCGGATGCGAAGCACGGGCAAGCGGAGTACCGCTAGCCCACGCCACCCGCCGCCCCTCCAGACGTTCGAGCGCTGCGCCGGAATCCCCTTCTGCATTCTGCATTCTTCATTCTGCATTTCATTCGCGATTCGCTATTCGCGATTCGCTATTTGCTATCATCCCCGACCCTATGCCTCATCAAACAACCCCGAATTTCCGCCTCGATCAGCGCGCCGCGGGCGTGCTGCTGCACCCCACTTCGCTGCCCGGCCCGCACGGCAGCGGCGACCTCGGGCCCGAGGCCTACGCCTTCATCGACTTCCTCGCCGACGCACGCGTGCGCTGGTGGCAGATGCTGCCCCACAACCCGATCGGCCCCGGCAATTCGCCCTACGCCTCCGCCAGCGCCTTCGCCGGCAGTCCGCTGATGATCGACCTCAAGCGACTCGCCGAAGACGGATTGCTGGAGCGCGGCGACCTCGCCGGCTTGCAGGGAGCGCCGGGCAAGGTGCGCTTCGGCCCCACCATCCGCCATCGCCACGAGCGTTTGCGAAAAGCCTTCGCCGCGTTTCAGGCCGGCGGCGGCACCAGGAAAGCGGAGTACCGACGCTTCTGCGAGGAGAACGCGGGCTGGCTGGAAGACTTCGCGCTCTTCACCGCCTGCCACGAACGCAGCGGATATTCGCCCTGGAGCACCTGGGACGCCCCCCTCCGCGATCGCCACGCCGACGCCCTGCACACAGCCCGTGAGGAGCTCGCCGAGCAGCTCGAATATCAGCGCTTCCTGCAATACGAGTTTCATCGACAGTGGCACATGCTGCGCAAGCACGCCCATCAGCGCGGCGTCGGGCTGATCGGCGATGTGCCCATCTTCGTCGCCCACGATAGCGCCGACGTCTGGCAACATCGCGAGCTGTTCACGCTCGACGAGCGCGGCCGGCCGACCGCGCTGACCGGCTGCCCGCCCGACCACTACAACGCCGACGGCCAGCTTTGGGGCCACCCGCAGTTTGAATGGGCCGCCCACGAGCGGACCGGCTTCGCCTGGTGGGTCGAGCGCTTCCGCTCACTGCTCCGCCTCTTCGACGCCGCCCGCATCGACCACTTCCTCGGCTTTCACCGCGTCTGGTGGCTGGCGGGCAACGCCAAGCACGCCCGCAACGGCCACTGGGCCCCCTCGCCCGGCGACGCGCTCTTCGGCGCAACGCGCCAAGCGCTCGGAAACGTGAACATCATCGCCGAGGATCTCGGCGCGACCACGCCCGAAGCCTTCGCGCTGCGCGACAAATACGGCTTCCCCGGCATGCGGATCATGAGCTGCGGCTTCGGGTCGGATCACCCCGGCGCGCATTACCACCTGCCTCACATGTACACCCCGCCCTGCGTCGCCTTCACCGGCACGCACGACAACGAGACGACCGTCGGCTGGTATCAGCGCGTGCGACAGGAACACCGCGCCACGCGGCGGGCCCCGGGTGGCGAACCCAGCGAGTATCAGCGCGTCGAACGCTATTTCGCCAAGAGCGACGAGCCGATGGTCTGGCGCATGATCCGCTCGCTCTACGGCTCGGCGGCAAATCTGATCGTGGTCCCGATGCAGGATTTGCTGGAGCTGCCCGCCCGCGCGCGGATGAACATCCCCGGCACACCCGAGGGCAACTGGGAATGGCGCATGCCGCCCGGCAGCCTGAAGCCGGCCATGGCCCGCAA
>JALHOX010000306.1 GCA_022842805.1 Phycisphaerae bacterium
CCATCCCCGTCTACAACGAGGAGCGACACCTCGCCGGCGTGCTCCGTCGAGTGTTGCGCTACGACAATCTGGATGTACTCGCGATCGACGACGGCTCAACCGACGGCACGGCGCGGGTGCTCGATTGCTTCCCGAAGGTGCGCGTGATTCGCCATCTCGAAAATCGCGGCTACGGGCAGAGCCTGATCGACGCCTTCGCGTTCGCCCGTGAGCAGGGCTACGACTGGGTCATCACCATGGATTGCGACGAGCAGCATGAGCCGGCCCAGCTCGCCGACTTCATCGCTGCCATCCGCAAGAGCGACGCCGACATCATCAGCGGCTCGCGATATCTCGCTGCCCACGCCGAAGACGACGCCCCACCGGCGGACCGTCGACAGATCAACCAAACCGTCTGTCTGCTGCTCGACCAACTGCTGAATCTGCGGCTCACGGACAGCTTCTGCGGCTTTAAGGCTCATCGCGTCGCGGCACTCGCGCGCTTGAACCTCACCGAGCCTGGCTACGCGTTTCCGCTGCAGTTCTGGGTGCAATGTGTGCGGGCCGGACTCGCGATCGAAGAGCTCGCAGTCACGCGCATCTACCGCGATCGCAATCGGCGCTTCGGCGGGACGCTGGACGACCCGGCGGCGCGGCTTCAGCATTACCTGGAAGTGCTGCTGACGGCGTTGCAGGCCGAGCCTGTCGTCGCGTCGATGCCGGAGAGCGTTCCCTGGAACGAGTGTTGCCTGCCGCTGTGACGCCGCCCGCTTCTCGCTCCCCCGAATTGCGAGCACCGCGCGACCATCTCGGCCTGCTGGTCGAAGTGTGTCGGCGCGACTTTGCCGTCGCCGATGAAGCGGGTCTTTCCCGCGCCGCCCGTGCGTTTCGCGACTCGCTCGACGCGCACCGTCGCGAAGCGCGCGCGGCGCTGGGCCTCTCCTCCGGTCAAACTCTGCTCGCCGGACATCAGGCCGAGCTCTATCACGCCGGCGTCTTCGCCAAGGAAATCGCCATCGCCCAATGGGCCGGAGCCCGCGGCGAGTCGCCGGCATTTCTGATCGTTGATTCCGATCTGCCGAAGCACACGTCGATCCCGATCCCCGAGATCGGCCCGCGCGGACTGCGACGGGTCGAGCTCAAGATTCCCGGGGTCGACCCGCGTCGCATCACCGCCGCTCAGCCCGCGCTTCCCCGCTCGGCGTGGGTCTCGTTCTTCGCCGACATCGCGCAGCGAACGGAGCACTACGAGGCGTCGCTGCTGCGGACCTTCAGCAGCGCATGGTGTGAATCGCACGGTGAAACTCAAGCCGATCCCGACGCGCCCACCGATTTCATCGCCGCGTTCGACCGCGCTCGGCGCGCATCGCTCGCGGCTCTACAACTGCCCGACGTCCCCTCTGTCCGCGTTTCGCAGCTCTGCCGCACGCCTGCCTTCCACGCTTTTGTACGTGCCATCGCGGCCGACGCGCAGCGCTTCGCCCGCGACCACAACGCCGCCATCGATGCCTATCGCGCGCGGCATGGCGTACGGGCCGCCAATCGTCCGGTAGCACCGCTCGAGGTTCAGGCCGATCGCGTCGAGCTGCCCTTTTGGCGCATTCGCGCCGACGGCACACGCACGCGGCTTTTCGCGCCGCTCCCAGGCAGCGCGGCGCCCAACCTCATCGAACTCGCGCCCGGCGAGTGGATCGCGCCGCGCGCTCTGACGCTGACCGCATTCGCCCGACTCATCCTCGCCGAACGGTTCGTCCACGGCATCGGCGGCGCGCTCTATGACGAAATCACCGAGCAATTCACCGCGAGCTACTTCGGTGTGCGCCTCCCGCCCGTGGTTTGCGTCACGGCCACCGCGCACCTCCCGCTTCCGCGCCACGGCGTCGGCCAGCGTGAGTTGCTGGCGGCGCGCCGCCGCGTCCGCGATTGGCAGCACAATCCGCAGCGCCTGGCCGAAAACCCGCCCGGCCCGCTGCTGGCCGAACTCCTTCAGCTCGCCCGCGACATCCGCGAGGCCCGCGCGGCGCGGGAGCCGCTCGCGGGCCGGGTCGTGCTGCACGAGCAAATCGTCGAACTCAAAGATCGCCTTCGCGTCGCTTCGAAGCTGAGCCCCGCCCAACTGGAATCCGCCATCGACCGCGCGGAGGCCGCCTTCGTCGAAGACCAGATCGCCGCCGATCGCGAATACTTTTTCGCCCTCCACAGCGCTGCGACGCTGAGGGCGCTCGCCGCGTCGCTCTCTCGCGCACCGGGCTAGCGGCCCGCGGCTCATAAGCCCGCGTGGCAGAGCGCAGTACGGGCGAGATGGGGCGCATAAAAGCGGTGAGGCGGATGGCGCGCCGGCGGGGAGCAACAGAGCCGGTCGCCTCCTTCCAAATTCTCCATTCTGCCCCGCACCCTTCCCAACGCCGGCGCTCCCCCAATCATCGAAATCCCCTACCGTACGACCATGCCCCCGAGCGCCACTGACTCCAGCGCCCCGCGCGTCGTCATCATTGGCGGCGGTTTTGCCGGCCTCTATTGCGCGCGGCAGCTCCGCGGCGCCCCGGTTCAGGTCACGCTGATCGACCGCACCAACCATCACGTCTTTCAACCCCTGCTCTATCAAGTCGCCACCGGCGGCCTCTCCCCCGCCAATATCGCCGTACCCCTGCGCGGCGTCTTTCGACGACAAAAAAAATGTCACCGTTCTGCTCGGGGAAGTGACCGACTTTTCGCCCGCCGATCGGCTCGTGCGGCTCGCCGACGGCGGCGCCGTGCCGTACGACTATCTCGTCGTCGCCGCCGGCATGCAGAATTTCTACTTTGGTCGCGACGAGTGGGAGCCGCACGCGCCGGGGTTGAAGACGCTCGACGACGCGACCGAAATGCGACGCCGCATCCTCAGCGCCTTCGAAGCCGCCGAGCGCGAGCCGCTCTTCGCCGAGCAAGTGAAATGGCTGACGTTCGTCGTGGTGGGGGCCGGGCCGACCGGACTGGAGCTGGCCGGGACGCTGGCCGAGATCGCCCGCGACACGCTCCGCCACGATTTTCGTCGCATCAATACGCAGAAGGCGCGCATCCTGCTCCTCGACGGCAGCGATCGCGTCTTGCCCACCTATGTCCCGTCCCTCTCAGCGAGCGCCAAGCGGCAGGTCGAGGCGCTGGGCGTCGAAGTGCGGCTGGGCACCATGGTCACCGGCGTGGACCCCGAAGGCGTCCGCGTCAGGGCCGACGGCGTTGAGCAACTGATCCCCGCCAAAACCGTGCTCTGGGGCGCAGGCGTGACCGCCTCGCCCCTGGGCCGAAAGCTCGCCGCCGCAACCGGGGCTGAGATCGATCGCGCCGGCCGCGTCTTCGTCGGCGACGATTGCAGCGTCGCGGGACATCCAAACATCTTCGTTCTCGGCGACCTCGCCCATCAGATTTGGCGCGGCGACCAGCTGGTGCCCGGCGTCGCGCCCGCCGCCATTCAGCACGGCAGCTATCTCGCGCGGCTGATTCGCCGCCGCATCGAAGGCCGGGCCACGCCCCCGTTTCGATACGCCGACAAGGGCAGCCTGGCCACCATTGGCCGGGCGGCGGCCGTGGCCGACATCGCCGGCTGGCGCTTCAGCGGCTACTTCGCCTGGCTGGCGTGGCTGCTGATCCACATCTTCTTTCTGATCCACTTCCAAAATCGGCTGCTGGTCATGATCCAATGGGCCTGGAACTACTTCACCTTCGCCCGCTCGGCCCGGCTCATCACCGGCCGTTCGCGCGACGCCCAATAACCTCAATAGGCGAGTACAGCAGCGACTCACGCAGATTTTTCTGTGGGCTGCACCGCCCCAAACGCGACCTCCCCATAGCTCGTGTGTCGAGCGCCGACTGTGCAAGGAGCCGTGGTGAGCCGATTGTCGATCATCCTCCCCGTCGCCCCCGGCTCCACGCCGCCCCTGCTCGATCGCCGCACGCTGCTGGCCGAGTTTCAGCGCCTCGCGGCCGCCCTGCACCGCTTTGTGGCGGTGCGCGTCCGCGACGATCGCTCCGCCGCCGATGACCTGATGCAGCAGCTCTGGCTCGAGGCCGATCGCGGTGTCGGGCGGATGCGGATCGAGGATCACGAGGCCTGGCTGCGCGGAATCGCGCGAAACGTCCTGCGGCGGTACTGGCGCGAAAACGCCCGGGCCGCCCGCGTCCGCCCTCTCGCCGACGCGGCGCTGGCGGCCGAACTCGCGGCGGCCATCGACGAGCGCGAGATCGCGCCGCAGTGGCTGGAGCAGGAGGAAGTCCGCGATCAGGTGCGACTGGCGCTGACGCTGCTCGCGGCGGATGAACAGGATCTGATCATCCGCGCTCACTTCCGGGCGCAAAGCCACGAGCAGATCGCGGGTGAACTGCGAATCTCAGCGCGGGCCGTGGAGGGACGGCTCTACCGCGCTCGAAGGATGCTGAAGGAGCGACTTGCGCACCTGAACGTGCACGAGGAGCTTTGAGTCTGCTTTGGTGAGTTTTCGATCCGGCCGGATCGTGATTCGTATGTCGCCGGGCGGCGTTCGTCCGGCGTAGTGATGGAGTCAGCCATGGAACGGAATGATCCAGTGCTCGAGCGGAATTTGGACCAGATCGGTCGCAGCGTTCCGCTGCCCGATGACCCGACGCCCCAGCAGCTCACGCGCTGGACCGCGACCGGGGAAGCGGACGACGCCCTCGATCGCCGACGGAGATTGACGATCATGCGACGAATTTGGATGACCGGCGGGTTCGGCATTGCGGCCGCGGTGACGCTGATGTTCGGCACGCTGCTTTCCGCCCCGCGCCCGGCGCTGGCCGCCGAGCTGTTCTCAAAAATGCGCAGCGCGATCGAACGCAGCCGATTGGCGCGAATCGAGTTTCGCGACGTCGTCTACAAGGAATACAAGCTGCAACTCGTCGCCCATGTGACAATGGACGAGACCGGCGGCGTTACGGCGGCGCGGATCGCCTCGAAGAACGTCGGCGTCGGCTTCGGATACGACGAGCCCGATTTCTCGATTCAGTGGGACATGACCGGCAGCGCCCACGAGCACACCTTTGCCAGCTCTGACAAAGGCGCGTGGAGCTACCTGAAACTGACGAGCCTCGCCGACGATTTCTACACGCGCAATCCGGACGCACGGCTCGTACAGCCGCTCGTCGATGCGGCGAGGGACGGCGTCTACATCGATCGTCAGCGCCGCCTCGGCGGTGCGGCCGTGTACTTCACCGCAAACCTCAACGTGCTGGGCCTCGCCGATCGCGAGAAATTCTCAAACTGCATCAAGATGGTCGAGGAAAAAGCGGCGGATATCTCGGTCGAGCGACTCCCCAACGGGCGCAACCTACTGCGCGCCGCAAATTACCAGGGCCGCACCGGCGAGGTCTTTCAGCTCTTCACCTGGCAGGGACGCCGCGACGAGTTGATCGACGACGCTTTCGCCGGCGCCGCGTTCGAAGTGACCTTCGACGGCGATCAGATCGAGGTGATCCGC
>JALHOX010000307.1 GCA_022842805.1 Phycisphaerae bacterium
CGTCCTGGGCGGTCGTCGCTTCGGGGATCTTGCCGAGCGCGAGGTGTTCGATGATTTCTCCCTGCGCGAGAGTCGAAACACCGGCATGCGCGGGCGTGTTTTTGGTGCGCAGCCAGAGTCGATCATTGATGTTGAGTTCGCTGCCGCTCCACGCGAGAGATTCGACTTTGCAGACGCCGCCCTGGAGATTGAGGAATTGGGCGGGCGGCTGCACTTGGAATGGGCGGATGGCGAGGGCCAATGCGCCGTTTAATTCAATGTTGGTTGGGTTGGTGACGCGATAGCGAGCGGCGATCACGGAGTCGCCGATTGCGCCGGCTGCGACGGCTTCGACTTGCAGCGCGACTCTCGGGTGTCGCCATTGGACAGACGGCAATGGCAGATGGCCTTCGGCGAGCGACGAGTCGCAGGTGACGTCGGCCCAGGTGAGCAGCTTGGATTCATCGGCGAGCCAGAGGAAGGGCTCGATGCGCGGGCCTTTGCGCTGGCTTTCGATGGCGCCGCCTTCGTCGATGAGGGCTTCGCGCGAGTCGGCGGGCAGGCCGACGACTGTCCAGAACTGCTGTTCGTCGCGGTAGTAGCGCGGGTATTCGCCGGGCTGGGCGAGCTTGGCGACGCGCTGCATGAGTGCGTTGCGCGAGCGGATGTCGTCGGAGCGGAGGACGAGGATGCGGGTGAGGCCGCCGGTGGAGGGCGACGGGCGCGTGATGCGCAGCTTGCGGGTGGTCATCGGCGCGATGTCGAGGATTGCGCGGCGGGCGGTCATTTCGCGCACGCTGGCGACTGGGAAATTGCCCTGGCCGTGGTCGATTTCGCCGCTGATGACGATCGAGAGCGGGCCGGCGGCGAGGTCGCGTTCGACGATGATCGCGGCGATTTCGAGCGGGGCGTCGTAGGTGAGGTCGAGGAAAGCGTCTTTGTCGTCGGCGGTCGGCGTCCAATCGACGCGGCCGTCGGCCGGTAGGTCGCGCGGCGTTGCGTTTTTTGAATCGGTGACTTTCGCCGGCTTCGGATTCGCGTCGATCGGCGGCAGCGGTACGAAGTCGACGTCGGCGATTTCGACCCAGCCCTTCCCCCCTTCCGACGAGGCGATCGCGAACTCGATGGCTTTGATGCCTTTGAGCGGCGCGCCGCGCGAGGGACCCCAGGCGAATTCGAAGTCGCGGCGCGATTGCGAGAGGTTTTGCCAGGTTTCGCTGAACTCGAAGTCGCGACGGTTGAGCCACCAGACGCTTTCGCCGTCGGTGTCGATCAGCTTGAACTCGAGGTTGTTGGGCGGGAGCGAACCGCGGACGGCGAAGAAGAAGCGGTAGTTTTCGGCGGCGGGGAGATCGACCGGGAGCGTGGCGGTGCAGAAGCCGCCGCCGGTGCGGAATTCGACGTTGATGCGCAGGGGCTTCGCGCCGCCCTCGCGCGGTTGGGCGGGCGCGGCCTCGGCGAAGACGCCGTCGGCGGCGGCGATTTTCCAGGCGGTGGGATCGTCGAAGCGTTTGGGGGCGACGTCTGCCGCGAGCGCGGGGGCGACGAGGGCGATGAGCAGGGCAGGTTTCACCCGCCACTTACTCGCGGCGATACGAACGCGCTCGATTGCAGTGAAGGCGCGAATCATGATCATTGGCTCCGATTGACACGGATTCGAATCATCGACGAACTTGGCGTTGACGACGCAAGAGGCGGGTGGAACCCGCCCTACCGCTGCGCTCGATGGCGCGGTGCTGGTCATCGCGGCACCGCGCGGGCTGAAGCCCGCGGCTCTTGCGCTTGTTTCACCGTTTCACCCCTTCAGCCCGCTGGTCGCGATGCCGCGAATGAAGACCTGCTGGGCCAGCAGGAAGAGAATCAGGACGGGCAGGACGATGAGGGTCGATGCCGCCATGAGTTCGTTCCAGGGGGTATCGCCGGAGCGGCTTTGCAGAAATTGCAGGCCCAGCGCAAGTGTGAATTTTTCGGGGCGTGTGAGAAAGATGAGCGGGCCGACGAGGTCGTTCCAGACGTAGAGCGTGTGCAGCAGAGCTACGACGGTGATCGCGGGGCGCGCCAGCGGAAGCATGATGCGCCAGAACACAGACCAGCGGTTGCATCCATCGAGCATGGCGGCCTCCTCCAGCTCGACCGGGATGCCGGCGAAGAACTGTCGCAGGAGGAAGACGTTGAAGGCGCTGCCGAACCACGCGGGCGCCCAGAGCGGCGCGGTGGTGCCGATCCAGCCGAGCTGCTTGAAGAGCAGATATTGCGGGATCATGAGCACGGGGAACGGGATCATCATGGTGGCGAGGCAGATGGCGAAAAGCAGGTCGCGGCCGGGGAAGCGGATGCGGGCGAAGCCGTAGGCCGCGGCGCTGCTGGCGAGCACGACGCCGCCGACGCTGAGCAGCAGGACGATCAGGGTGTTTCGTGCGAGGAGCGGGAAGTAAAACGGCGTCGGCTCGACGGGGCGGCCGGTGGCGTCGACGACGGAACGACTGGGCGGGAGGACGAGGCGACGGTAGGAGTCGAGCGTCGGCTTGTGCGGGAGCAGCGCGGCGTTGGAGACTTCCTGCGCGGGTTTGAGGGAAACGCTGACCATCCAGCCCAGCGGCAGAAGCCATGCCGCGGAGATGAGGCAGAGCGCGACGAAGGTTAGGATTTGGGCGGGGCGCAGCTTCATTGCGCAGTACTCAGCAGAGTTGCTCCTCGGGAGCGTTGGCGATTTGCTCGCGCGGTGAGACGGTTTGGTGTGCGAGACATCGAGGACGCCTGGAGATGAGCGACCGCGCCCGTGCTTCGCGGCGCACTGCTCGCGGAGCAGTGGCACACGGCGGTAGTTTGGGATTCATGATGAATCATCAGCGCCCCACGTAATGCACGCTGCGACGGCTGAGCCAGAAGACCAGCCCGGTGAGCGTGAGGATGATCAGCAGTTGGACCCACGCCAGCGCGCTGGCGTAGCCCATCTTGAGATAGGTGAACGCGTTGTCGAACAGATAGGTCGTGTAGAAATAGGCGGCGCGATCGGGCCCGGGGCGGGTTCGCCACATGACGAACGGCAGCGCGAAGACCTGCCAGGCGTTGATCAACCCGACCACGACGTTAAACAGAATCACGGGGCTCAGGCCCGGAAGCGTGACGTGCCAGAAGCGGCCCCAGCCGCTGGCGCCGTCGAGGCGGGCCGCTTCGTAGAGGGTCTCGGGAATCTCCTGCAAGCCGGCGAGGTAGATCACCATCGGCGTGCCGACGAACCAGAGCGAGACGCCGATCAGCGTGGTCATGGCCCATTGAGGCGACTCGAGCCAGAGCGGCGGGCGGTTGATGCCGATGGCCTTGAGCGTCTCGTTGACGAGGCCCGATTCGGGGTTGAGCAGCCACATCCAGACGATGCCCGCCGCCACCAGCGGGACGATGGTGGGGACGAAGATGGCGGCGCGAAAGAAGGCCTGGCCGCGGACCGGCTGATTGACGAGGATCGCCAAGCCGACCGCCAGCGCGGTCATGAGCGGCACGGAGATGGCGGCGTAAATCAGCGTGTTCCAGAGGACCTTGTGAACATTTTCATCGCGCACAAGGGTGACATAGTTTTCTACGCCGACGAATGCGGGCGGCTCCAACAGCGAGTAGTCGCAAAAACTGAGATAAAGCGTCGCGACCAGCGGGCCGGCCATTAAAAGGAGAAAGCCGAGCCACCAGGGCGCCGTCCACGCCAAGCCGCTGAGCAGCGCGGCGCGATCGGCCTTTCGATGGCGGGCGTCGTGGCTCACTGGCGCGCCTTCCGCCGCGCCGCCGCACGGTCATACTGAGCCACGATCGCATCGACGCGCAGCTGCGCATCGCGCACCTCATCGGCCGGCGGGCGGACGCCGCGCAGGGTGTTTTCGGTCATGAATAGGGTCTCGGTCCAGGCCTCGCCCCAAGTGGGCATTTGCGGATAGCCGAAGCAGTCGGCGGATGTGGCCAACTGGTCGAAGACTCGCACATGCGGATTGGGGTGGCCCTCGTAAAACGACGGCAGCGGCGAGCGAAAGGGCGAGACCTTGCCGTGCTCGCGATTGAGCTCTTCCAGGACGGGCTGCGACATGAGATAGCTCAGGAACATCATCGCCTCGCGCGGATGTTTCGCCGAGCGCGGAATGACGAAGACATCGCAGCTTGCGAGGACGTGCTTGCGGGCGGGGTCGCTCGAAGGAAACGGCGCGACGGCGTAGTCGAGGTCTGGCGCGTAGCGCATGGCCCACTTCGTGAACCACGGCCCCTGAAAGACCATCGACAGTCGGCCGGCGAGGAAGGGATTCTGCGCACTCTCGATCACCGACCCCTGTCCTTCGAACTGCACCACGGCGCGATTGCCGACGCGGTTGCGATAGTCCATGAGCCATTCATAGGCGGCGCGGCCCGGCTCGTCGTCGATGTGAAAGCGCTCGCCGTCCCACAATCGCCCGCCGAAGAAGCCGGGCCAGACCCAATGCCACCAGCCGAGCATCGAGGGCGAGGGTGTGAAGCCGAGTTGGACGATGCGGTCGTCCCCCCCTGCCGACTTCGCGCCGCCCTTTTCGAATCGGGTGAGCTTGACGGCGTATTCGGTGAATTCGGCGGTCGTCTGCGGCGGACGATCGGGATCGAGGCCGGCGGCGCGGAAGTGGGCGCGGTTGTAGAAGAGCGCGATGGTGAAGGGCGTGCTGGGCAGCGCGTAGAGCTTGCCGCGGTAGCGACAGATGTCGAGCCAGATCGGCTTGAATGCGGCCGCGTCGATGCCGTGTTCAGCCATCATGCCGTCGAGCGGCAGCAGCGCGTCCTGATCGGCGTATTGGGGCACAAAGCGATCGGAGAGGCCGGCGATGTCGGGCGGGTCGCCGCCGGCGGTGGCGATCAGCATGCGCTTGTCGACGTCGCCGAGGGCGGTGTAGTTGACCCAGACGCCTTTGTCGCGGCCGACGGTTTCGTTAAAGCGTGCGACGATGGCCTTGATCGCGCGGCCTTCGTCGAGCGTCCATTTTTCCCAATAGGTGACGACGACGCGGCCGGGCGGGATCTCGGTCTGTCCGCGCGGGCCGAAGGCGACCAGCGCGAGCGCGGGGGCGACGAGGATGAGAGCCTTGAGCCAAGCGGAAAACTTCACAGTGGATCCGGGAACGCGGATTGGCGGTAGCGGCCGTGGGCCGGCGGGCCGACGAACGCGCGACGCCGGTCAGGCCGCGTCAGGGTAGCGATCATTGGATGGCGATGCGCTTGAGACATGCAGCTTGGCCGGCGATCAAAGACACGGCTGACAGAGCCGTGGCACCAGTGTCAGAGGCCGCAACTTTCGTGCGGCTTGGCGCCGCGCGCCGATTACGAACTCGTCGGCTTGCGAGCCGCAGGGCGCTACGGCGCGCCGGCGGATCGCGATGAACCGCTACCGCGCGCCGGTGAAGATGCGTTGCGAGATCGCGAGGTCGAACGCATCGACGTCGCCATCGTCGTCGA
>JALHOX010000308.1 GCA_022842805.1 Phycisphaerae bacterium
GGACAAGCTCAATCGCAGCGCTTATGAGCTTTCCGGCGGCCAGCAGCAGCGGCTATGCATCGCCCGCGCCATCGCGATGCGGCCCGAGGTGCTGCTGATGGACGAACCCTGCTCGGCGCTCGATCCGATCGCGACCGCCAAGATCGAGGATTTGATTGATTACCTGAAGTCGGAATACACTGTCATTCTGGTTACGCACAACATGCAGCAGGCGGCCCGCGTGTCCGACCGCACCGCGTTTATGTACATGGGCGAGTTGATCGAAACCAACCAGACTTCGACGCTGTTCACCAAGCCCGCCAACGCCCGCACGCAGGATTACATTACCGGACGCTTCGGCTAAGCCGCCGCCGCGCTCGCATCGCACCGCAGCACGAGGCATACGCCGTTGACCGCGCATTTCGTCAATCTGCTCGAAGAACTCCGCCGTCGGATGCTGCGCATCGCCAGCCAGGTCGAAGACATGCTGCAGGAAGCGTGTGAGTGCCTGGAGCAGCCGATCGAGACGCTGGCGCAGCGCGTGATCGCGCGCGACGCGGAGATCGACGCCGAAGAGGTGGCGGTCGAGGCCGAGACCATTCGCCTGCTGGCCCTCTATCAGCCGGTGGGCAGCGATCTGCGGCTGCTGTTCACCATCACCAAAGTCACCAATGATCTCGAGCGGGTGGCGGATTGCGCCGTCAACATCGCCGAGCGTTGCCGACACCTCGAGGTGCAGCAGCTCGCGCGGCGCAACGACGACCTGATGAAGCTGAGCCGGTCGGTGCGGGCGATCCTGCGCACGGTGGTGCAGAGCCTGAGCGCAGAGGACCTGTCGGCGGCGCAGCGGGCTTTGTCGGGGGATCACGCGATCGACCAGCAGTACGCCGGCATCGTGCGCAACATCGTGGCCGAGGCGCCGCGCGAGCCGGACCACATGGCGGGCTATGTCGACGTGCTGTCGGTGGCGAAGAACCTGGAGCGCATCGCCGATCACGCGACCAACATCGCGGAAGACGTGGTGTTTCTGCTGACCGGCGCCATCGTGAGGCATCGCCATGAGTAGCTCCCGGCGGCGCGGCCGGTTTTCGAGCGGGGCGGCATGAGCACGGCCGACCTCGCCGCCTTCGTCGAGCTGGGTCGCTCCCCGATCAGCGAAGCGCAGCCCGCCGGGGCCGCGGCGCGCTACGAGCCGGAGTTTGAAGAATTGCAGGAGCAGATCGGGCGAATCGGCTCGATCCACGGGGGGACGGTCGATTGGGAGCGCGTCGTCGCACTCGCGACACAGATCCTAAAGACGAAATCGAAGGACTTTCTGGCCGCGAGCTACCTCGTCTGCGGCCTGTTTGAGCGGCAGTCTTACGCCGGGCTGGCCCGTGGCCTGGCGACGCTGAGCGCGATGTGCGAGACGCACTGGGACGCGGGCTTTCCGAAGGCGACGCCCCCGCTGCCGCGGGTGAATTCGCTGCAATACTGCTTTGACAAGCTGCAGCCGCAGCTCGATTCGAGCGGGGGCGGGCCGAAGCAACGGCCGCAGGCGAGCGACGCGGAATGGCTGACCGCGGCACGCGATTGCCTGCAAAAGCTCGCGACCGACTTCGCCGCCAAATATCAGAGCGGGTCGCCGTCGCCCAACGTGGCCCCGACGCTGCGGGCCATGCAGGCGCTGTGCGATCGCTTCGCAGCGCCGAAGCCGGCCGAGAAGCCGCCGGTCACCGCGTCGGCGACGAGCGCCCCGGGCGCGAGCGGCGATTCGGCTGCGGTGGCGGCCGCCGGGGGCGATTTCGCTACGCCGAGCGCGGCGGCGCAGGCGGGGGTTAAGCTCGCCAAGTTCTTCTTTGACCAGAACCCGCGCGAGCCGCGCAGCTACGCGCTGCTTCGAGCAGTTCACTTCGGCGGCATCGTCGAGCCGCCCAAGGACCGCGTGATTCCGCCGATTCCCGCGCCGCGACGTCAACAGTTGGAAGCGCTGGCGGCGAGCCCATCGCTCGACGCGATTTCGCAACTCGAAGCGCAGTTTGCGCAGACTCCGCTCTGGCTCGACTTGCAGCGGCTGACCAGCGCCGCGCTGCGCGGCATGGGGCCGGAGTATCGCGCCGCGCTGACCATCGTCGAAAGCTTTGCTGCGAGCCTGCACCGGGCGTTTCCGGCGCTGGTGGCGCTCTCATTTCGAGACGGCACGCCCTTCGCCGACGGCGCGACGCGAGCCTGGCTCGCGCAGCTGGACGGCGCGAGCAGCGCTGGCGGATCGGGCGGCGGTCCCTCGCCCGAGGACCCGCTCAGCCAGTCGATCGCGACGGCGCGGTCGCTGCTGGCCGCTTCGAAGTCGAGCGAGGCAATTCAGGAGTTGACCCGCGCCGCCGAGAGCGCCGCGGGAATGCGGGCTTACTTCCGTGCTCGGCTCGCGCTGGCGGAGGTGCTGTGCGACGCTGCACGACCGGCCGTCGCGGTGCCCCTGCTCGACGAGCTCGAGACTCTGGCGGCGAATCATCGCCTGATCGAATGGGAGCCGGATCTGGCGCTCTCGCTCTTTCGACAGCTTTATCAGGCATTGCAGAAGGCCCGCCCCAAGCCGACGCCCGAGGAGCAGCGAAGGTTGTCTGATCTGTTCGGGCAGCTCTGTCGCCTCGACCCCGGCGCGGCGATGCAGCTCGATGGACCCAGCCCGCGATGACCCGCCGCCGCCGCAACCGTCTCATTCGCCGAACGCTGCTATTGATCGCCGTCGCGGGCGGGGGATACGCCGCGTGGCACTGTCGCGCCGCGTGGGTGCCCGCGGTTCAATCGCAAGCGGCGGAACTGCAACGCAAGTTCGCCGTCGCCCCGACCAGCGGCCCGGCCTCGCGCCCGATTGCCGCAAACACGCCAAAGCGCACGACGGAAAAGCTCTGGGAACTGCGCGATCGGCGGGCCTATTCGGAGATGACGGGGTGGATCGTGCCGGAGCGGGCGCGGGCGACGACCGACCTGCTGGCGGCGGTCGACATCTTTCTGCTGGCGGAGCGCCAGCTGCGCGACCATGTCCGCGACAACGTCGGAAGCGGGCTGCGCGACGCGATCGACCTCTCCACGTTCGGCGAACACCTCGACATCTTCAGCACCAACACCGAACTGCTGGATGAAATCATCGCCGGCGACACGGCACAGGTGACCTATTGGGTCAATGGCAGATTGCCGCGACGGGTAGCGAATTTCGTCCGCGGCGCCCCCGACCGCTGGCTCTACGACCCCGGCCCCGGCGATCATCCGGATCTGCCGCGCGCCTTTCGCGCGCTGGCGGACGGGCTGCGGCAAACCTTCCTCGATTTGAAGAGCGGGCGGATCGACGCTGGTCGAGTGCGCGCTGAGCCGCAATATCTGGCGGCGGAACTGGCCGAACGACTCGCCCCCGGACTGCGACTGTTCCCTCGACCAAACGAACGCACGTCTCCCTGACCCACCGCCGCGGACGGGCCCACGCGCTGCGGTCACTGCATCTTCATGTACGCATACACCGCACCGCCGACGATCGCGATCGCGCCGAGAATCGTGAGCGTGATTTTGAGCACGCTCCAGGGTCGTTGCCCCTGCACCTCGCCGGTGCGGGCGTTGACGAGAAAGCGATAGGTCTTGCCGCGGTATTGATAGGCGCTGATCCAGATCGGCAGCAGGATGTGCTTGAAGCTGATGTTGCGGTAGTCGACATCAAGCGACTGGATCTGCTGGTGGTCGCCGCCGATGTCGTTGGCCACCGTGCGGCGGATCGGGCCGGCCATCAGCGATTTCGCGTCGGTGAAGCCGTCTTCGAGTCCGACCTGGTAATGCTCCGCCGCGAAGCCGCTTAGGAACTCGTCGCGATAGGGCTCGAGCTGCGTAAGGTCCCACGGGTCGATCTCTTCGACCAAAGCGCGCGGCAGGCTGCGCGTCGCGACGACCAATAGATCGTCGAAGCTGTTGCGCACGCGGCCCGAGACGCTCGTCCAGTGCGTGCGGCGCTCCATGACGGTGCGCGTCTCAGTGCGACCATTGACGACGGTCGTGACGGTAACGGGAACGTAGTAATCGTCGCCGCGCATGCCGGTGTAGTCGGTGATGGTGTTGCAGTCGTAGGTCCAGAATGGGGCGTAGACACCGACGATGCGGTCTTCGATGCGGGCGTAGCGCTGCAGGCCGCTGGGGGCGAACCAGAGCGACTTCAGCCATTTGGCGAAGGCTTGGTTCGCGGCGTCCGATGTAACGCGGAAGGGCAGCAGGGCCTGGGGACGGAGCAGGCGCTGAATCTGGTTCGCGATGACGATCGGGGTGGCGCAATACGGGCAGGAGATCGACGCGGCGCCGGCGGGGTGTTGAATCTCGGCGGCGCAACTGTCGCACTTGGTGATGCGGCGCTCGGCGACCTCGATCTCGGGCGCCGGCTCCTGCTCGTGCGCCAGCGCCTGCAAATAGCGCTGGTAATCCAACTCGTGGATCTGCGCGGCGGGAGCGGCGATCTCGTTGAGGAATCCGCAGTACGGACAACCGAGCGCGCGTGTGCCCGGCACGAAAACCAGCTTCGCGCCGCACTGGCCGCAGGGGAATTTGCCCGTGGCGCTGCCGGAGTCCGAGGGATTCTTCGTCTTTGTCGCCGAATTGCCGCCGTCGTCCGTCGGCAGGCGCGGCGGCGCGGCGCGGTCATCGGGCGAGGACGACGCGCGCGGCAGCGGCGGCATTGAGAAGTCGGCGGCCGACACGGGAGCAGGTTACTTCGGGCGCGCGGCGAGCGGCGGCGGCACCGAATCGAACGCGCTGGCGAGATCGGTCACCTTGCCCGCATCGGCCCAGTCAGCCATGCCGGCGGTCCAGACCAGCGTGTCGCGGCGCACCTCGCCGGCCTGCACTTTGCGCACCACCGTCGCAAGGTCGAACGGCCCGGCGGGCTGGTTGTTGATCGCGACGTGATACATCTTCTGCGTCGGCAGCGGCGGCGGCGCGGCGCCCATTCCGGGAGCGTTGGCGGCCTGCGACATCGACTGCCCAATCTGGTTCGCCATCGCGTAGCCCATGCCCATTCCCATGCCACCAGCCGCCATTCCGCCGGGGTTTTTGGCGGCGTCGCGCATCGCGTCGGCGGTCTGGATCTGGGTGTATTGGGCCAAGTTTCCGATGACGCCGATCTTGGAGCGCTGGTCGAGGGCCTGTTCAACCTCGGGCGGGAGCGAGATGTTCTCGACCAACACCTTGGTGAGCTCGAGCCCGTAGCTTTCAAACTCGGGGCCGATCTTTTGCGTCAGAAACGTGCCCAGCTCTTCATAGTTCGCCGCCAGATCGAGCACGGGGATCTTGCTTTCGCCGAGGATGTCGGTGAAGCGCGAGACGATCACGTTACGGAGCTGGTCGGTGATGCCGTCGGTGTTGAAGTGGGCGTTGGTCCCGACGATCTGGCGGATGAAGGCGTCGGGCTTCTGG
>JALHOX010000309.1 GCA_022842805.1 Phycisphaerae bacterium
GGCGGGAGCGTTCGCGACGCTGCACCTGACGCCGGGGCGGGCCAAGATTGGGGAGTATCTGCGGATCGTGCCGGGCATGGGTGATGCGCTGCGCGACGATCCGACGCTGACGGATTTGCAGTGGCTGGGCGATCGGGCCAGCGTGCATCTGTGCGATGCGCGGCAGATTCTGGAGTTTGACCCCGCGCTGATCGAGCCGATCGGCGGGTTTGTGCCGCTGGATAAGTGGGAGCAATCGCTGATCGGATGCGCCATCACGGCGACGAGCCTGCCGCTGTGCGTTGTGCTGGAGGTCGAAGATGCGGAGAAGGCACGGCGGCTGCTGGAGCGGCTGTCGTCGCGGATCGTGCTCGAAGACGCGAGCTGGATGGGCATGCGCTCGGGCTTCGACGCCTATCGATTGGCCGATTACCAGGGCGTGGCGCGCTATGTGCTCAGCTATCGCTTTCACGCGCTAAAGGTGCGGTTGCATGTGGCGCTGGTGGGCGAGCGGCTGATCGCGGCGACGACCGCCGAGACGCTGCAGTCGGTGATCGATGCGAGCCGCTCGGCGGACGCGGTCGCGACGTCATCGATGCCGATTCACGCGGCGTTTCAACTCGACGCGACGGCGATCGACGTCTTTCGCGACAACCTGCGCGGCTATTGGTCGGAGCGATCGCGGATCGCCTGTCATGCCAACGTGATCCCGCTTGAGATGCTGACGCGGCTTTACGGCGTGAACGGCGCCGCGGCCGAGTCGCTCGCGGCGCGGGTGTTTGGCGATCGGCATTTCTGCCCCGAAGGCGGGACTTACGCACTCGCGAGCGGCGACGCCGGGCTGCAATGTTCGGTGCATGGCAATCGCGTCTTCTCGCGACAGCAGCCGGCGGGCGGGTCGCAGCCGGCGTTCGATCGTCTTTTGGAGCGCTATCGCGGGCTGCGCGGCGCGGTGCGCTTTGGGCCGGAGGCGACCTATTCGGAGATCGAGATTTTGCAGGTCGGCGCGGGCCGGTCGGTCAGCAGCCGCTAGGGCGGCGTCGGACGGCTATCGGCGGAGCCGAGCGCGGGGGATCGGCTCCGCCGGCGGGGGCGGCGCGGTCGTTTGCGTCGGCCCGCGCGGCTGGGCGCGTCCGCGTTCGCTCTCAGCGATTTTCGCGATGTCGCAGGCGGTGTAGCGATCGCCGAGCCGGGATTTCGGGGATCATCGACGCTCCGGCTTGGCACTTGAAGCAGCGCTGATCGCAGAGAAGTGATCTACCGCGCGGCGACCGTGCCGCCCGCCCTGAACCGCCTGCTACACTACCTATTCCTTCTCCGACCGGAGACTTCATCATGCGATCCCGTACATGGCAGGCAGTGATTGTCGCAATTCTCGCAACGCTCGTTGCGCGGGCCTCGGGCGAAGCTCCGACGCAGGCCGCGAGCGCACCTTCGGCGCCGCCGCAGGGCGTGCGCGCGGTGGATGGCGAGTGGATCTTCGTCGAGGACCGCACCGAGGGCCGGGCTCTCGAGCAGTTGGGCCCGCCGATGTCCTCAAAATTTTCGATGCGCGTGGAGGAGGGCGCGGTTGTTCTGAACGGCCATGGCTCCGGGCACCGAGATGTACGCATCGCACTCGACGGGTCGATCACCGAAGTGGCCGAGCCGAAGACGATTTCGCGCTACCGCGGCACTTGGAAGGACGACACGTTCGAGTACCAGGTCGAGTTTGAGCGCGCCGCGGAAAACGCTTCCGAAGGGTCGATCCGAATGATCCGGCGGAGTTTCCGCGTCACGGCGGATGGACTGCTCGTCAGGGTTGTGACGGATCCGCCGGTGGTGAAGGATTCGATCGGGCTCTACCGCCACGCGGAGGACATCGCGCTGCCGGCGGCGACCAAGGCCGCGATCGGCGACGTCGCGTGGCTGACGGGCGCGTGGGTCGGTACGAGAAGCTCGGGGTCATCGATCGAGGAGCGCTGGGGGCCGCCGCTGGGCGGCGCGATGTTCGCCGTGTCGCGCACGGTCAACACCAGCGGCAAGATGGTCGCGTTCGAGTACCTGCGCATCGTCGAGCGCGACGGCGGGCTGATCTACATCGCGCAGCCCGGCGGCAAAACGCCGACCGAGTTTGTGCTCACCGAGCTCGATTCCGGGACGGGCGCCGAGAATGCCCCGCGCCGCGCCGTGTTCGACAACCCGCGAAACGATTATCCGAAGCGCATCGTGTACGAGCTTTCGCCTGAGGGCGGCCTGAGCGCCACGATCGGCTACATGAAGGGCGGCTCTCCGCGGCGCTTCGAATGGAAGCGCGAGGGTAATTAGCCGCGCCCGGTTCTCGATTCCGACGCGCGTTCGGATCGGGCGATTCCCCCGAAGCCAGCGGGCCGTTCGGCTCTTGGCATCAGAACGCCGCGAGCAAGGCGACGAGCCGGATTTCTGGCTGCGGCAACACCGCTCGCAGCGCTTTAGCAACCGATTCGTGCCGGTCGCCCGCCCATCTCCGCTATAGTGGCGTTGAGAAAGCGAGGATACCTCATGTCCACGGCAGCGCCCTATGGTGTTCCGGTAGGTTTCGAAGTCCGGGGCCGGCAGCGCGACCGTTCGCGGCATGGCGTTTCCGGGCTGCTGGTGATGGCAGCCGGCGCACTCGGCGTCCTCGGGGGTTGCCCGCCCGCTCAGACTCCGGCGGAGACGATCACACTCGATGTATCTTTTGACCGCACGGGGACGCTGGAACGCGATGGCGCGTTCACCAGCATGCTCAGCTCGCCCTTCCTCGTTGTCGGCGATGACTTCATCAACAAAGAACAGTGCGGGTTCATCAGCATCAATCTAAGCTCGCTGCCCGCAACGACGAGCGTCAGCCGGGTCGAGCTGCGATTCGACGCCAGCGACCTTGGCGGAAATCCCTTCGGCGATTTCGTCCGACTCAGCGTGAATCATGTCGACGTGGTCAGCGGGATCAACGCAAATGACTTCAACGGCACGCCGCTTCGTTCCGGCGTCGCGACGATTACTGCGTTGACGGGGCCGCGCGATGGCAACGGCCGACAGCGCGTGACCGTCGACGTCACCACCGAAGTCAGCGCCGACCGCACCGCGGGGCGGCCCATCTCCTCTTTTCAACTGATCTTTCGCGAGGCGCCCACTGTCGATGGGCAGACCGACGCGCTGGCGGTCATTGCGTCGGCTGGCGATGCGAACTTGCGTCCTTCCGCGCTGGTCACGATCAGTCCCTGATCAACCGCTGAGACACGGTGGCGCCGGTGTTCGACCGGCCTCATCGGTCTTGAATACGCGGTGAAGCGACTTGCGTCGATGACTTCTTCAACGGGCCGCGAATCAAGAAACATCCCGATTGCGGTGTAAGACTGCGCGCGAGGCCACGAAGGGCCGGCCCATGGCCCCGGCGTCGCCGCCTACGACTTGAGCGACACACTTTTGCCCTGAGAGAGAGGCTTGTCATGTTGATGCCGGTGTCGAATGGCGTGATTACGTGTCCTGTTGACCAGAGTTCGAAGCGCGCCGGGCGGTTTTGGCGGCCCGCTCTGCTCGTCGCCTCGTTTGCCGCGATCGCCTCCCTCGCCGGGTGCCCGGTGACCCCGCCGGCGACGGATGACGACACCTCCCGCATCGATGTGGTGTTTGACCGTACCGGATCGCTCTTGCGCGACAGCATCTTTCAGAACATGACGCAGGCCAGCACCATCGTCGGCGACGACAGCTCCAATCGGCCGTTTTGCGCCTTCGTCAGCCTCAATCTCAATAACATCGACGACGACGAAAACGTCACGCGCGTCGTGCTGAATCTCACGGCGATCGTGGCCAACGGCGACCCCTTCGGCGACTTCGGCACGATCACGGTGGATCATGTCAACGTCGTCAGCGGGATCAGCGCCAGCGACTACACCGGCGGCACGATCCAGGCCGCCATCGCCACGATCCAGTCGTTTCCGACAGGCACGCAGCAGCCCGTGACGATCGATGTCACCAGTCAGGTAAACGCCGATCGCACCGCGGGCCGGCCGATTTCCTCCTTTCGCTTGCGTTTCGATGCGGCCCCCAGTGCCGATGGCCTGCCCGACAACGTGCTGATCTCCACATCAGCCGACGATGCGAATGAGCGGCCCTCGGGAACGATCACAGTCCGACGGACTTTGCAGTAGGTCGGATTCGATCCTACGTATTGGCCCGCCCATTTGACTTGGCGTGATTGCGGGCAGGCGCCGCGGCCGCCGGTCTTTCATCGGGCGGCCATGCGCTGTGTGCCTTGGCTCTGTGAGCCGTGCGCTGCGGAAACGGGCGACGCGCGAGCGCCGCTTTAGGGCAGGACGGCCGGACCGACGAAGCCCATCCACACCACGGTCCCCGCGACGACGCCACCAACGACGTCGAGCAGAAGGCCGGGGCGCTCGTCGACCGGGAGTCTGCGGACCACAGCGATGATGCTGATGGCCGCGAGGACGATCCCGAGAAGTATCAATGGCGTAAGGAGCAGCGGAGCCGCCAGCGCCTGCGCCACATGCGCCTCATCGGTGTGTTCCGCTGTTCCTCGAATGAGGAAAATGCCGACGGGGACGAATCGCACGGCCGACGCGAACACCACCGCGGACGCCACGATCCGCAAGGGGGGTCTTCGAACGAGCCACGCGCCCGCAATCATCAGGCCCCAGGAAATCGCGATGCCCAGAAACGCGGCGACTCCCGCGCCGCTGACGCTCCCCATCGTCTCCGCGAGAGCCATGTCTCCCGCCCTGACGGCGCTCCAGAACGCCGGCTGATTGCGAAAGCCGGTGGAGGCGTAATGCAGTGTCGGCTCGGGAATGCCCGCCAGTGTGTTCCCCACCCAGTGGCCGAACTCGTGCAACAAAACCGCCGGCGGCACACACAAAGCCGCCAGCGCGATTCTGCGGAGTCGATGGGTGGCAGCGGCGCGGTCGATCATAGAGTTCGAAGCATAGCCGCCGCTGCGTTGGTGCTCGCCGATGTGTGCGGCAGAAACGGGGCGGCGTCAACGCCTGGATCGTGCCGCCATAGGATGCATTCGGGGAGATGTCGTTGGCTGAAATGGAAGATCGCTCGGCGCGAGGAATCGCGTCGATTGACGAGAGTTTGAATTGGAGGTGACTGGACACCAGTTGAACTATTCTGGCACGCAACTCAGCACTCGAACGCCAGGGGACGTATATTATAGGACTATCAGGTAGCTTGATGCAGACAAAGCGTCTTCCCGGTGCCGCCGAAATGAGACAAACTCGCATGTCCCAATCGTCCGTCAGTTACTGGCTGCCTCGTCCGTGGCGATGGAGATCACCGCTCAGTAAGTAAGGCGACAAATGCGGCGATGTCGTTTGCGTTTACGACGGCGTCAACGTTTACATCTGCTCGGTTGATTTCGCACGTCGGATAAACGATGGAATACTGGGC
>JALHOX010000310.1 GCA_022842805.1 Phycisphaerae bacterium
GGCGCGCAGCACCGCGCCGGCCCGCAGCGCCAGCCCCGCCAGCGGCGCCGCCACGGCCGCGATCGCGCGCGTTCGCGGCTTTTGCCGCAGAATCTCGCCCGCCACGCGTGCCGGCCGCACTGCGAAGACCGCTCCGCGATCGACGCCTTCGATCTCTTTTGCGCCGAACTTCTTGAGGATTGGAGCGCTGGTGTCGCTGGCCGAGGAAATGAACAGTGCGTCGACGCCGGGCTGCGAGAAATAGGTCTTCGCCAATGCGAGACCGTGCAGCCGATGCGTCGGCAAGGTGACGTATTTCGCCGTACACGCGACCAGCCGATCGCGCCCGTTAAAGCGCATTCGCCGCGGAATGTTCGCCAGAAAGCCGACAGCCGCCCCGTCGTCGCGAATGATCCAACCCGCCGGAATGTGAGGCGGTCGGGCAGGGTTGGCGAAGAGCTGCCATTGCAGCCGCTCGGCCCCATCGGGCGGCGCGGGGCGCTCGAAGACGCGCGCGATCAGCGCCGCCGCCTCCGCCAGATCGCTCTCACGCGCTTCGCGCAGCTCAATCGCCATGCCGCCGCTCCACGCCGCGCTCCGCGAAGGCCCGCGCCGCGCGGTTCAGAACTCGACCCCCGCCTCGCGCAAGACGCCCTTGATCTTGGCGATCGAGGTCATCTCCAGCATCTGCTCCGTCGTCAGCCGCACGCCGAAGCGCTGCTCAATCGCCTCGACAATCGAGATGTGCGCCACCGAGTCCCAGCCCGGCACATCGACCGGTTTGAGGTCGTCCTTCAGCGCGCCGCCGAAGCCGACCACCTCCTGAAACACCGCGCTCAATGTCTGCATGTTCTGCTGCATATTCGGGTTCCACTTCGCCGCGCGCGGCGATCCTTTAGTTCGCGACCTCGATCCGCACCGCCGCATGCTCGATCTTCGCGCTCGCCAGGTCGAGGCTCCACCACTCCGCGCCGTCGCCGGCGGCGTGCGGCTGCGGGCCCGCAAAGCCGAGCCGGGCGAAGGTGTCGGCGTAGGGCTTGTTGCGCTCGGTCGGCAGATACTCGCCGCGAATCGCCTTGGCCCCGGCCGCGCGGGCCTGCGCCGCGATAAAGCCGGTAAACGCCTGTTCGACCTGTCGCCCAAAGACGCGACAGCTCATCAGGAATGTTTCGAGCCGCCATGCGTCGCCTTCGGGCAGCGCGATGGCGGCGATGATGATGCCCTGATCGCCGAAGCGGTCGCGCAGCGCGCCGGTGTAGATCCGTGCGCCGGCGGTGTGCATCTTCTTCAGCGTCGCTTCGTCGAAGCGGCGGGTGGTCATGTTGAACTGATTGGTGCGCTGGTGCATCTGAGCGATGCGCGTCCAGTCGCTGTCGCGGGCCGGCGTGATCGTCAGCACCTGTTCCAGCGACATGAGAAAATCGCTGAGCGACCCGCTTTTGGTCTTCAATTCGTCGCGGCGGCGCTGCGCCTGATATTCGTCGGCCCGCTTCAGGTCTGTGCTGGTCAGTTGCAGCGGCCAGAGCTCGCGCAGGTTTCGCAGAAACGCGACGCGCTGCACCGGGTCGTCGGGCAAATCGGGCACCAACACCTGCGGCAACACCTCGCGCACCGCCGCCCGCTCGTGGATCGAGTCGTCGAGAAAGACGAACGAATCGAGGCCGAGATTCAGCTCGCTCGCGAGCTCGCTGATCGCCTCGGGCTTGGGGTTCCAGCTGATGCGGTGCGCGGCGACTTCGTCGAGCTTGAGAGCCATGCCGCCATGTTGCTCGAAGACCGAGAGCGCGACCGACTCGTCGTTCTTGCTGCAGAGCGCGATCAGAATTCCCTGGGAACGCAGATCGAGCAGCCAGCGCTGATATTCGAGAAACGCGTTGCCCGGATAGGCCGACCCGACCTCGACGCCCTGCGGCCCCGCGTCGCCGACGATGCCGCCCCACATCGTGTTGTCGAGATCGGAGACGACGACCTTCTTCGGCCCGCGCTTGGCGACCGCGATGCAATCGGCCACCAGCACGCCCCAGGTGGCGAAGGCGTCGGCCGAGCAGGGGAAGCGGCCGAAAAGCCGCCGCCGATCGTCGATCGCCGCCCGCGCGCCCATCTCGGCGAAGGCGCTTGCGACATCCAGTAGATGTACGCCGCTCGCAGCTTTGCATGCGTCGGCCAGCATGCGATTGACCGCCGCTGCCAGAGACTCCGCCCCGTCTTCACGCGTCGCATCGAGGAAGCCGACGCGACGCAGCGCCTCGCCGCTAACCGTGTGCAGCAGCACCGGCGCGTTCGAGATTTGCCGCCACGCCTGCAGTGCGTCGCCGATCGATTCGCCGGCGGCGGCGATGATCTCGCGCGCCTGGGCCGGGTTTCGCCGGGCCGCCGCCAGATCGGGCACGAGCGTCGCAAGGTCATATCCGAGGATCAGGAAATCGGGCTTGAACGCCACCGCCTCGCCCATCGGATCGCGAAGCTGGTGGTGCATCATCCCGAAGCTGCCGATCTGCACGCTCGGCTCAAAGCCGCAGCGCAGCAGGCCGACCTCGATGGCGGGGCCGATCGGGTCGAGCGTGACCAGGCCGCTCACGAACACACGGACATCCCGCTTGGGGTCGGCCTTCTCGCTCTTTGGAGTCAGACGACGCAGCCGCGCCAGGTCGGCGTGCTGTGCGTTCGAAAGATCGGTGAACGCAAGCGCCGCGCGGATCAAATCCGCCGCGCCCGCATCGGCAAGAAACTGAGCCGCGACGAGCGCGCTCTTCGAGCTCAGGTAGTTCTCAACCCGCGCCCGCTGCAACTCGCGCTCAATCGCCGCCCGATCCTTGGCGCTGCACGCCGCCAGAAGCCGCTCGATCGCCGGTGCGCTTGCCAGCGCTTCCTTGGCCGCTGCCGAGAGCGCGGCCTTCGCCAGATCGGCCGATCCGTGCTGCAGCGCCGCGCGCATCAGGACGCGCACACTCGCCGCATCGAGCGCACCGGCGTTCATGCCGCGGATGCGCTCCGTCAGCCCGCGCAACGCGGCGCCGGCCGGATCCTGCGTGAGCATGGTCAGCTCGCGCGAAAGGGGAGTTGTCGATGTCGAAGCCGCTGCCGTCATCCTTCACCTGGTTGCCGTGAGTGTCGCCCGGGCCGCGCCGCGCGACGATTCGAACTCGCGAATCGCCGTCTCATACACCGTACGCGTCCGCCGGGCGATCGCGTGCGGGTGGAAGCGCTCCAGCGCACTGCTGCGCGCCGCCGCACCCATTTTCGTCCGCAGCGAATTATCGCCGAGCAGCGCCGAAAGTCGACCCGCGATGTCGGCCGGGTCGTCCGGCTCGATCAGAAATCCGTTGACGCCCGCCGCGATCATGGTCGGCATTCCGCAGCGGTTCGACGCAACGACCGGCACGCCGACGGACATGGCTTCCTCGATCGCCATCGGCGCATTTTCCTGAAACGAGGGCAGCAACAGGATGCTGGCGCGGCCCAGCTCGCGCATCAGTTGCTCGCGGTTCACGTGGCCCAGGTCGTCGATCCGCCCGGCGAGTTGGTGTCGCCGGATCGCGTCGTCCACCCGCGCGCTATAGGCCGGGTCGCGCCGCGCACCGGCGATGACCAGCCGGGCCTGCGGAAAGTCCGCCGCAATGCGCGCAAACGCCTCGATCGATCCGACCGTGTTCTTGCGCTCCGTCACCCACCCGACGCAGATGATCCGCCCGATCTCCTCTTGCCGCGGCACGTCGAAAAAGCGGGCTTCGACCGGGTTCTCAATGTCGTGGATCTGGGCCGTCGTGTGCGCCTGCAGCTTTTCGCGCACATAGGGGGCGATGGAAATGATCTGCGTCTGACGCGCCCAGCCGGCCTTTTCAATTCGCAACCAGAGCGGCCCGCGAAACCAGCCGCCGCGCTTGCGATCGGTGTTGATGTTCTCCGACTCAAAGCCGTGGACTGTCGCGACTTGCGGGTAGGGCAGCGACGCCGGCAGCGCCCGCCCGAAGGCCTCGTGTGTGTGAACTACGTCGGGCATCAGTTCGCGAAGCTTCGCCATGATCGCGCGGCGGCCCGGCCCAAAGAGCATGTCCGCCATCATCGGCCAGCGCGAGGCCGGCAAGCGGTGGATCGTCGCCCGCTGGTGCGTCTCGCTCGACGCCCGCGCCCGCCCGCGCTCCAGCGTCAGTACGTGGACTTCGGTCTGTTCCAAGGCCGCCAGCGCCGGCGCAAGCGCCACCGTCACCGCCTCGACGCCGCCGCGCGGCTTCGAAGGATCGATCGGAAATCGGCTGAAAATCGCGACTTTCATGCGCTGTTGCGGCGTGGGCCTCTCCGTTGGCTAGCTCGTCTTGGGGGCGGAAAAATCCGCCGGCACGGGGCGATCGGCGATCCACGCCGCAAACTGCGACAACCCCTCTTCGAGTGAAGTCGTCGGCGCGAACCCGAATCCTTTGATCTTACGAATGTCGCCGCTCAGTGTGGCGATGTCGCCCGGCCAGCTCTGGCCGGTGTAGGTCACCTGCGTGTCGCTCAGTCGCAGCGTCTGCAGGATCATCTTGACGAGATCGCGAATCGAAATCGGCCGCCCGCCCGCGATGTTGAGCGCCTCACCTTCGGTCCGCGGATCGGCCGCGGCGTCGACAAAGGCCCGCGCCGTGTCGGCGACGAAGCTGTAATCGCGGACCTGCTCGCCCGTGCCCAGCACCTCCAGCCGATGCGGGTTTTGCTGCAGTTTGCGAAACAGGTCGTGAATCACATAGCGCGGCTGGCGCGGACCGTAGGTATTGAAAATCCGCATCGCCGTGAAGGGCGTGCCGTAGGCGCTGCGATAGGCGAATCCGAGCCGCTCGCCCGCCAGCTTCGATGCGCCATAGGGCGAGATCGGATGCAGCGGGTGCGCTTCGTCCATCGGCGTGCGCACCGGCGCGCCGTACACCGCCGCGCTGCTGGCGAACAGGATGCGCTCGACTTTGCCGCCAGCCAGTCGCGCGGCTTCGAGGATGTTGGCGGTGCCGTTGGCGTTGATGGCAAAATCGACCAGCGGCTCCTTCACCGAGCGCGGCACGTTGGCGTTGGCGGCGAGGTGAAAGATGAGCTGCTGCTCCGCCACGGCGGCCCTCACCGTCTCAAAGTCGCGTATGTCGCCGCGGCGAAAGTCGACCCGCCCCCGGACGCCGGCGAGGTTTTCCTCGCGTCCGTCGGAAAGATCGTCGAGCACGCGCACCTGCGCGCCGCGACGCAGGAGCTCGTCGACGATGGTTGAGGGAATGAAGCCGGCGCCGCCGGTGACCAACGCGCGTTTGCCGTGCAAGTCCATTTATCGCCTCCGCCAATCCGCGATGACTTCGCGATAGGCCGCCATCGCCTCAGCCGCCGCCGCCGCCGGGCGAAAACGCCGCTCCGCGATCTCGCGCGCCGCCGAACCGAATTGTCGACGTCGCGTC
>JALHOX010000311.1 GCA_022842805.1 Phycisphaerae bacterium
TCCATGAGGTTGGTGACGCTTTCGGTGGTCGTCAGATAGGCGGGAATGACGGAGAAGGTCTGCTTGAGCAGTTGCGGATCGCGGACCCAGAGGACGGAGCACTCTTTGGGGACGAAGAGCCACTTGTGGGGGTTGATAACGATGGAGTCCGCCCGCTCCCAGCCGGCGAAGGGGCCGCGCATTTCGGGGCAGATCGCGGCGCTGCCGGCGTAGGCGCCGTCGACGTGGAGCCACATTCCCTCGCGTGCGGCGATGTCAGCGAGTTTGGCGACGGGATCGACGGCGGTGGTGGAGGTTGTGCCGATGGTGGCGACGATGGCGATGGGCTTGCAGCCGGCGGCCTTGTCGGCGGCGAGTTGCTGCTCGAGCGCGTCGATGTCCAATTCGAAGCGTGCGTTGGTTGCGACGCGGCGGCAGTTTTCGACGCCGATGCCGAGTGTCAGGGCCGCTTTGTCGATTGATGAGTGGGTCTGATCGCTGCAGTAGATGGTGAGCGTTGGGACGTCGGAGCGGCCGGCCATTCCGCGGCGGCGGATGTCGAGGCCGGCGCGTTCGCGTGCAGCGGCGAGCGAGAGCAGAGTGCTGATGGAGGCGGTGTCGTTGATGTGGCCGTGGAAGCCGGCGGGGAGGCCGACCATTTGTCGCAGCCAGTCGCAGACATGCTCTTCGAGTTCGGTTGATGCGGGGCCGGTACGCCAGAGCATGGCGTTGTTATTGAGGCCCGCGGCGAGCAACTCGGCGACGACGCCGGGGCCGGAGCCGGTGGTGGGGAAATAGGCCATGAAGCCCGGATGGCGCCAATGCGTTGTGTTTGGCTCGATCAGGCGGAGATAGTCGGCGAGCATTGCGTCCATCGGTTCGGCGGTCTGGGGGGGAGCGCTGGGGAGGGCGGCGCGGATCGCTCCGGGCGCGATTTTGGGGATGACGGGGTAGCGGTCGACGCCGGTGACGTAATCGGCGACGAGGTCTGCGGCGCGGTGTAGCGCGGCGCGCAGGGTGGCGGGGGCGAGGTCGCCGGGGTGTGTGGAGTCTGTGGAATCGATCGGCGCAGTGTTACGAGACGGGGCCGACCCAGCGAGCGTGGTCATTGTCAATCCTTGGCGGCAAGACCCTCCGGCGTTCTTCAGCTCTGCCGCAAACGCGAACGCCGCGCGAGAGTTGCGCTTCTGGCGCTCGCTCGCGATGGACGGATTATTGAGACCCTGCGCTCGCGGGTCCAGTTGCGATTTTTCGGGTCGTGAATTGCGCGGCGGTCGTGGGGCGTGAGGTTGATTCTGGGACGGCGGCGGGGAATTGAGGTGGTTTGCCCGTCGTTGCGACACTTGGGCGGCAATCCGACCGAAATCAATTGCAGAGTAATAGGTAAGCGGACAGTGGTTTGCGGCGCGGATGCTCCCGGCATTCCGCGGCGCGGCGCGAGCCGCAGCGAAGGGACACGGCGCATGAGCAATCTGGATCCGGTGAATCCGCAGATTTCGTTTGGCGTTGGTACGCCGTTGAACGGCGACGGCCAACCGCTGACGCAGCAGCTGGATACGACGTTTGCGGAGCTGGAGCGTTTTCAGGATCTGCTGCGGACGCAGGTTGATGGGTTGCTGACGCGCGAGAAGGCGGTCGCGACGCTGAACTTCGATCTTTCGAAGCGCGAGGAGACGCTGGCGGCGCGGCAGAGCGAGCTGACCGAGCTGCAGAGCGAGCTGGAGCAGCGTCGCGCCGAAGTTGAGCAATTTGAGACGCAAGCGGCGCAGCAGAAGGCGGAACTGGAACAGCAGACGGCGGCTCTGGAGCAGCGCGTAGCGGCGGCCAAGCAGCAGCAGGAGTCGCTGGAGCAGCGTCAGGCGGAGCTGCAGGCGCGCGAGACGCAATCGACTCAGCGGGCCGAGGAGCTGGCGCAGCGCGAGTCGCAGGTGGATGAGGCGCATCGCGAGAACGAGAATCGCGCGGAAGAACTGAGCGAGCAGGCGAAGCAGGTTGAAGCCGATCGCGGACAGATTCAGGCGGAGCTGGCGCGGCTGGCGCAGCGCGAGACCGAGTTGATGCAGCGCGGCGAGCAGCTTGGCCAATTCGAAGAGACGCTGACGCAACGCGACGCGCAGGTGCGCGAGATGATCGCGGAGATCGAGCGGCGCGAAGCGGCGATGGAGAGCTTCCAGGCGGCGTTCAAGAACATCGCCGCGGCGTTTGGCGGCAACGGGCCGAACTTTCAGCAGATGGCGGCTGCGCTAAACGCGAGCCAGGGTTCCGAGGGGAATGGTCAGGCGCAGGCAGCAGCTGCGCTGCGGGCGTCGATGTCGGACCGCGTCGGCCCGCCGCCCGCCCCGGTCGCGGCGCCGCCTGTCGCGCAGGCCTTTAGCGAGAGTCACGAATCGGAGACCCCGGCGTTCAGCGGTCCGACGCCGGACGAGGCCGTGCTCGAAGCGCTTTCGGCGCCGTCGCAGGGTGAGACGTCGGGGCATAGCCCGGCGGTGGGCGGCCCGATGTTCGGCGGCAGCCATGCGGAGCCGGCGCACGCCGAGCCGGAGAACCCGGATGTGATCGACGAAGCGTCGCTTGATCCGGAAGTGTTGAAGAAGCTGAAGGTGATGCGCCGGCTGAGCGGTGGTCGGGCGAACGATCAGGAACTGCTGCAGCGCATCTATAGCGAGCTGGGGCGCGATTCGTCGGCGAGTTCGGCGGCCGCGGCAGCCGCGAAGAAGAAGCGCGGCTGGTGGAAGAACTAAGGCTGCGACGAGAGCGGCGCGCCGTCAGAAGGTCATGGCTCGATACTCGTCGAGCACGGCCGGATTGGCGAGCGCATCGGCGTTGGTGACGGGCTCGCCTTTGAGCACGCGCTGCACGGCGAGCTCCACCTTTTTGCCGCTGATCGTGTAGGGGATGGCGCTGACCTGGCGAATGTGGCGCGGCACGTGTCTGCGGGTCGCGTTTTTCGAGATTGCGACGCGGATGCGCTCCTTGAGGCCGTTGCCGTTTTCCATCTTGGCGCCCTCGCGCAGGACGACAAAGAGAATGATCTCGATGTCGTCGTTGGCCTCGCGTCCGACGACGAGGCTGTCGAGCACTTCGGGGATCTCTTCCACGATGCGATAGATTTCGGCGGTGCCGATGCGGACGCCGCCGGGATTCAGGGTGGCGTCGGAGCGGCCGTAGACGATGACTCCGCCGCGCGGGGTGATCTCGACGAAGTCGCCGTGGCGCCAAATGCCGGGGAAGAACTCGAAGTAGGCGCCGGTGTATTTAGCGCCGTCGGGGTCGTTCCAGAATCCGACGGGCTGGGAGGGGAAGGGCGTGCAGCAGACGAGCTCGCCTTTGTGGCCGACGAGCGGCGTGCGATTTTCGTCCCAGGATTGCACGTCCATGCCAAGTCCGCGACATTGAATCTCGCCTTCGTAGACCGGCAGAATGGGATTGCCGAGCATGAAGCAGGAGATGATGTCGGTTCCGCCGGAGATGCTGGCGAGCAGGACATCCTGTTTCACATTGTCGTAGACCCAGCGGAATTGCTCGGGGGCGAGCGGGGAGCCGGTGGAGAGGATCGTGCGGAGCGAGCTGAGGTCGTGATCGCGGCCGGGCGAGATGTGGGCCTTTTCGCAGGCGGCGAGATATTTGGGGCTGGTGCCGAAGACCTGAATGCCGATGCTGGCGATCAACTGCCAGAGGGTGTGCATGGTGGGGTGGGCGGGGTTGCCGTCGTAGAGGACAACCGCTGCGCCGACGCCCAGCGAGCTCATGAGCCAGTTCCACATCATCCACCCGCAGGTGGTGAAGTACATGATTTTGTCGCCGGCGCGGAGGTCGGAGTGCAGCATGAGCTCTTTCATGTGCTGCAGTAGCGTGCCGCCGTGGCCGTGAACGATGCACTTGGGAATGCCCGTTGTGCCGGAGGAGTACATGATGAAGAGCGGGTGGTCGAAGGGCACTTCGTCGTAGCCCATGGCGGGGGCGGCCTTTTCGACGGGGCCGAGGAACTGTCGCCAGAGGACGGCGTTTTTGAGCGGCGAGAGGTCCGGGTTGGTCTCGACGTAGGGGACGACGACCGTGAGCTCGAGGGTGGGGAGGTTGTTTTGCAACTCGACGGCGCGGTCGATGGTGTGATAGCGCTTGCCGCTGTAGGGATAGCCGTCGGTGGTGAGCAGGACTTTGGGCGCGATCTGCCCGAAGCGGTCGACGACGCCGCGCACGCCGAAATCGGGTGAGCAGGAAGACCAGATGGCACCGAGGCTGGTGGTCGCCAGCATGAGGATGAGCGTTTCGGGGAGATTGGGCATGAGGGCGGCGACGCGATCGCCGCGGCCGACGCCGAGGGCCTTTAAGCCGGCGGCGGCGCGGGCGACCTCGGCCCGCAACTGGTCGCGCGAGAGGGTGATGCGCAGGCCGACTTCGTTGGCGAATTCGACGGCGGGCTGCGCCCCGGTGTGTCGGAGCATGTGGCGTGTGTAGTTGAGCGTTGCGCCGGGGAACCAGCGTGTGTCGCGCATGGACGAGCCGACCGAGACGGCGCTGGGCGGGGTGGAGAAGCGGACTTCGGCGAAGTCGGCGAGCTCGCTCCAGAATCGGTCGCGCTGGGCGATGGACCAATCGCGCAGGGCGTCCCAGTTGGGCGCGACGCCGTACTTTGTCGCGACGCGCTGGAGGAAAGCTTGCATGGCCGAGCGCTCAATTCGCTCGGGGGTGGGGGACCACAGCGGTTTCAACATCGCCTCTCCGCGATTGCTGCCGGCGATTGCCAAGTCCGGCGAGCCGCGTACTATAGCGACCAATCAGGCGGTCGGCTGCCCGGGATGTTCCGGGGCGTCCGGCCGTTTTTCGCGATGGAGTTTGCGAATGCAGACGTTTGACTTCAGTGGAATTCTGCTTGGTATCGCCGGTGTTCTGGCCGCGATTTTCGGCGTTCGCTTTCTGCTGCGCTTCCTGGGCGGCAACGACGACTAAGTCGGTCCGGCTCGGAATGCGATTGAGTTGTTATCCGCGTTCATTGTGCCCGGGATCGGGCGCGGTGGGCGCGGATGTGTGTTTGATGGGCCGGCGGCGGGGCGCGGGCGGGCGTGGTCAGAGGTGTTTGCGGTAGTAGGTGGCTCCGGCGAGCGGGTTGTGGCAATAGGGGGCGGTCAGTTCGAAGCCGAGCGAGCGATACAGCGCGTTGGCCGCCGCCATGTCGGCGACGGTGTCGAGCACCATCTCGGCGTAGCAGCGCTCGACGGCGGCGGCGAGGAGCTCCTGGACGATTCGGCGTCCGAGTCCGCGGCCGCGCGCCTCGGGCTTGAGATAGACGCGTTTCATCTCGCAGACGCGGTCGTCGAGCGGGCGGAGTGCGCCGCAGCCCACGGCCGCGCCGGCGTCGAGCGCCAGCAGGATGACGCCGCGGGGCTCGGCATAGCAGCC
>JALHOX010000312.1:0-2703 GCA_022842805.1 Phycisphaerae bacterium
GGCCGCGATTCCGTATTCGACATTGGGCATGGCGACCTCGACCACTTCGCCGCCCGCCGCGCGCCAGTCGCCCAGCAGCTTTTCGATTGCGGCGCGGATTTCCGCGTCGAGCCCGTCGCCGAGTTGTTCGCGAACCACGCCCAACCGCATTCCCTGTGGCGAGATCGCGTGCGGCGTGTCAAGCAGAGCGCCGAAGTCCGGCGGCGGCGCGGGGGTGCAGGTGCTGTCGCGCGGGTCCGTGCCCGCCATGACGCGGAGCAGCAGGGCGGCATCGGCCACGCTATTGGCGATGGGGCCGATCTGATCCAAACTGGACCCATAGGCCACGAGACCGTAGCGCGATACTCGTCCGTAGGTCGGCTTGAGCCCGACCACGCCGCAAAAGGCCGCCGGTTGGCGGATCGAGCCGCCGGTGTCGGAGCCGAGCGCCGCGGATGCGAAGCCCGCTGCGACGGCGGCCGCCGACCCGCCCGAGGAGCCTCCCGCCACGCGACTCTGGTCCCACGGATTTCGGGTGCAGCCGAAGGCGCTGTTTTCGGTCGAGCTGCCCATCCCAAACTCGTCGAGGTTGGTCTTGCCGATGATCACAGCGCCTGCCTGGAGCAGCCGCTCGACCGCGGTGGCGTCGTAGGGCGAGCGGTAGTTTTCGAGCAGGCGCGAGCCGCAGGTCGTCTTGCCCTGACGCGTGCAGATGTTGTCTTTGATGGCGAGCGGGACGCCCGCCAAAGGCCCGACGGCGCCGTGCCCGCCCGCGGCGATTCGCGAATCGATCTCGTCCGCTCTACTGAGGGCGGCCTCCGTGTGAACATCGAGCATCGCGTGGAACGCGCTGTCGGCGGCGCCGATGCGTCGTAGCGCCTCGGCGCAGACCTTGCGCGCGGTCGTTCGTTGTTGCCGAACGGCGTCGGCGATCTCGGTGATTCGCAGCAAATCCAAGCTGGAGTTTCTCCGGCACAGCGGGGCGTCGCTCTGTGCGCAGGGAGTGTTATAGCGAAGGTCCGGGGATTCAAGAGAACCGCGAGCGGAGATGGCTCAGAAATCGCCCGCCCGCGTCCGGAGGCAGGGTCGACGCCGTGGGCTCGGCGCCGGCCCGGTGGCCTCGCTATCCGCTATTGGCCAGTCGAAACTCGCCGCTCACCGCCCGCCGCCGCTCCGCCAGGTCGATCGCCAGGGAGATGGCCGCTCGCATGCTGCCCGGTCTGGCGCGATTTCTGCCCGCGATGTCGAAGGCCGTGCCATGATCCGGACTGGTGCGGACGATTGGCAAGCCCAGCGTCAGGTTCACTGCGCGATCAAAGGCCAGCATCTTGACCGGAATCAGCCCCTGGTCGTGATACATGGCCACTATGCCGTCGTATTTCTTGAGGGCGTCGGGAATGAACGCGGTGTCTGCGGGAATCGGGCCGCTGACGCGAATGTCGCGGCTGCGGGCGATCGCGATCGCCGGCTCGATGATGCGCTGTTCCTCGTCGCCGAGCAGCCCGCCTTCGCCCGCGTGCGGATTCAGACCCAGCACGCCGATGTGTGGCGAGGCGATCCCGAAATCATCGCGCAGCGCCTGGTGCAACAGGTCGATCGGCTGATGCACGAGGCCGATGGTGAATCGGTTGCGCAGGTCGAAAAGCGGGACATGATCGCTAGCCAGCGCAACACGCAGATCATCGGCGATGAAGGACATGGTCACCCGCCGCTCGCCGAAGCGGTAGGCCAGCAACTCGGTGTGACCGGCGTACTTATGCCCCGCCATCACCCAGCTTTCCTTGCAGATCGGACCGGTGACGATGGCGTCGATGCGCCCCGCGGCGGCCATTCGCAGCGCCTCGTCGAGAAAGCGGAATGACGCACGGCCGGCGTTGGCGTCGGCCTCGTGCGCGTCGTTTGGGCCGACCCGCATCGGCGGCAGGTCGTCGAAATCGGCCAGCAACACGCCCGTACGCACATCGCCCACCTGATCAAACGGCTCGCGCCACCAATAGGGGGTGATTTCGGCCAGGTCGGCGGCGAACTCAAGCGGGTCCTGTGCGCCGAAGATGAGGAAGCGCGCCCGCGACCGCAGCGATGCATCGGCCAACGCCTTGACCACGACCTCCGGACCGACGCCCAGCGGATCGCCGATCGTGATGCCGATCAGCGGCTTGTTGATCGCGACGGTTCGATGGCTGTCGCTCATCGGTCGCTCCGCGCGCTTGCGAGGGCGATGGCTTCGCGCGGATCTCGGCCATTCGCCACCAATTCGTCGAAGATCGCGTCGAGCCGCGTCACCACGAGCCGCGCAAAGACGTCGCTCTCGACGTTGATCCAATCGCCGGCCGACCGCTGTCCGAGATTGGTCCAGGAGAGCGTCGTCGGGATGAGCACTACTGAGCACAGCCCGCGAGCGGCGTCGGCGTCGACCAGCGTCAGGCTCACGCCGTCGAGCGCGATCGAACCTTTGCGGACCATGTAGCGCATCAGCTCCGGCGGCGGTCGAAGCCAGAGCTTGTAGCCCCCGTCGCCCCGATCGATTTCGACGACCGTCGCGACGCCGTCGACGTGCCCCTGCACAAAATGTCCGTCAACCCGCGCACCGGCGCGCATGGAGCGCTCGACATTCACCGCATCGCCGACGCGCAGTCGGCCGAGGTTGGTCAATCGCATCGTTTCGGGCACGGCTTCAAAACTCAGCACATCGCCGGCTCGATCCATCACGGTCAGGCAAACGCC
>JALHOX010000312.1:2713-5372 GCA_022842805.1 Phycisphaerae bacterium
ATTGAGGCGCCCAAGACTGCGTCTTCGGCCAATTCGCCCATGGCGATCGACAAACGATGCACATCGTCGCCGCGGGCCGACTTTCTCGGCGCCGCGTCGATTGCAACGACCGGCCGATGACCTTCCACGATTCCGCTAAACAACGACACCTCGCTTTCGGGCGAGATTGTATGTCTGCCCGCGCGAGCCTGCAGGAGCGGGCGGGGTGAAACGGGGAATCGATGCGATGGGGAAAAGGTCCGACGGGTGGGGCGGGTGGGGCGTGACAAAGCGGCGATCGGCGCTACAGAAATCAGGCGGTTTGCCGTAGAATTCGGTCAGAGAATCGCACTCCCGCGAGGGGCGTCGGCGCGGCGCTTTCGCGGGTTCTGGGCCGATTTGTTTTCGCGAAGGACCGCATGAGCGATATCCCCGCCGGTGCTCCGACACCCTCATCGTCCGACATCATCACGCCGCTGGCGCAGGAGATGCAGGATTCGTACCTGACCTACGCGATGAGCGTGATCATGGCCCGCGCGCTGCCCGATGTGCGCGACGGCCTGAAGCCATCGCAGCGCCGCATCCTCGTCGCCATGCACGACCTCAACCTCAGCCCGCGCAACAAGCATCGCAAGTGCGCCCTGATCTGCGGCGAGACGATGGGCAAGTATCACCCGCACGGCGAAGGCGTCATCTATCCGACGCTGGTGCGCATGGGGCAGGAATGGAACATGCGGGCCTTGCTGATCGACAAGCAGGGCAACTTCGGCAGCATCGACGGCGACCCGCCCGCGGCGATGCGATACACCGAGGCCCGCCTTGCGCCGCTGGGCGAGTCGATGCTGCTCGACCTCGAATACGAAACGGTCGACCACGAAGACAATTTCGACAACACGAAGAAAGAGCCGGTCGTCCTGCCTTGCAAGTTCCCGAATTTGCTGGTCAACGGTTCGGAAGGCATCGCCGTCGGCATGGCGACGCGGCTCGTGCCGCACAACCTCGGCGAAATCTGCGACGCGATCGTGGCGGTGATCGACAACCCCGAGATCGACATCGACGCGCTGATGCAGATCGTGCCCGGCCCCGATTTTCCCACCGGCGCGGTGATTCACGGCACCGGCGGCATTCGCGATGCGTATGAGACCGGCCGCGGGTCGATCACCGTGCGAGCGGTTCTCACCACCGAAGAAACGCGGAACGGGCGGCTCCAGATCGTCGTGAACGAGATCCCCTATGGCGTGCTGCTGCCCACCATCAAGGAGCGGCTGGGCGAGGCGATCGAAGCCGGCAACATCAAGGGCATCGACGAAGTCCGCGATGAGTCGGGCCGCGACGCGATGGTGCGGCTGGTGATCGTGCTGAAGCGCGACGCGAACATCCAGGTCGTCACCAACCAGCTTTGGCAATACACGCCGCTGCAATCGAACATCCACGTGATGAACGTGGTGCTGGTCAATCGCGTGCCGCGGACGCTGAATCTCAAGCAGCTCATCGAGCAGTTCATCGAGCACCGCGTCGAAGTGATCCGTCGCCGCACGGCCTATCTCTTGCGCAAGGCGCGTCAGCGAGCGCATCTGGTCGAAGGTCTGATCCTGGCGGTCGCCGACATCGATGAGATCATCAAGATCATCCGCAGTTCCGCGGATGTCGACGAAGCGCGACAGCGCTTGATGGCCAAGCCGTTGCGCCTGAGCGAGCAAGCGACGGTGCGCAAGCTGCTGCCGCAGGTTTTCCTCGATCGCGCCGGCTCCGGCGAACAATTCCTGACGCGCGTGCAGGCCGACGCAATTCTTTCGATGCAGCTTCGCAAGCTCACCGGTCTCGAGATCGAAGCGCTCGCGGGCGAGTGTCGGCAACTGGCCGATGAGGTCGCGGGCTACGAGCTGATTCTTTCAGACCGTCGCCGCGTGCTCGACATCATTTCCGAGGATTGCCGCGAGCTGAAGGAGAAATTCGCCGACGCGCGGCGGACGCGGCTCGAAGGCGCCATCGGGGAGATCGACACCGACGCGCTGATTCAGCGCGAAGACGTCATCGTCACGCTCTCGCACGAGGGCTACATCAAGCGCGTGCCGATGGACACCTATCGCTCGCAGGGGCGCGGTGGTCGCGGCATTCGCGGGACGGAGAACAAGGACGGCGACTTCATCGCGCATCTGATGACCGCCAGCACGCACGACCATCTGCTGTTCTTCACGAACCGCGGTCGGGTCTACTGGCTGCGTGTTTATGACATTCCCACGATGAACCGCACCGCCCGCGGGCGCGCGATTCAAAACCTGTTGACGTTCCTGAGCGAAGAGAAGCAAGTCGCCGTCTTGGCGGTCAAGCAGTTTGAGGAGAATTTCGTCTTCTTCACGACCACCAAGGGCGTCGTGAAAAAGACGCCGCTCTCGGCCTTCAGCCGTCCGCGGGCCGCGGGCATCGCCGCGATCGAGCTCGAAGAGGGCGATTCGCTGGCGGGCGTGGCGCTGACCACCGGCAAAGACGAGATCGTGCTCGGCACACGCGAGGGCATGGCCTGTCGCTTCGACGAGGACGATGTGCGCTCCATGGGCCGATCGGCTCGCGGTGTGCGCGGCATCGATTTGCGAGAGGACGACGTCGTGATCGATATGGTCGTCATTCAGCCCGGCATGAGCCTGCTGACCGTTTGCGAAAACGGCTTCGGCAAGCGCAC
>JALHOX010000313.1 GCA_022842805.1 Phycisphaerae bacterium
GCCTGGCGGCGGATATCCCGAAGAAAGCTATGAGCGCGGCGTCTCGGTGGCGGTCGGTTCCTACCGCCAGTCGCGGGCCGACCCGCTCGCCGGTCATAAGACGACCAGCTATTTCGCGCGGCTGGCGGCGCTCCGCACTGCCCATCAGGCCGGGGCCGCCGAGCTGCTGTGGCGCAGCGACGATGGCACGATCGCGGAGGGATCGATCAGCAATGTTTTCGCGGCAATCGACGGGCGACTGGTGACGCCGCCGCTCGATTGCGGGATTTTGCCGGGTGTGACGCGGGGGATCGTCCTTGAGCTGGCGCGCGCCCTGCGGATCGACGCCACGGAGGCGCGCATCTCCGTCGACGCGCTGCACTCCGCCGACGAAGTGATGCTGACCAACAGCATGATGGAAATCTTGCCCGTGATCGCGCTCGACGGCCGCGCCGTGGGCGGAGGCTCCATGGCAGGCCCGGTCGCGCGGCGGCTGCTGGCGGCTTATCGCTCACTCGTGCGGGAGGAGTGCGAAGATCATGAGTGAGCGACGCGTGCCCCGCGGCGCGAGTCGTCGCGCCAAAACCACCCGCAAACAAAGCGCACTCGCGCCGGCCGCCACCGCCCGCGCGCTGCTGGCCGAAATCGATCGCCTGGCCCCGCTTCATTTGGCACCCGATTGGGACAACGTCGGGCTGATCGCCGGCGAACTCGACTGGCCGGCGACGCGCGTCCTGACGGCGCTTGATCTGTCGCAGGAAGTGGCGGACGAGGCCATCGGGTTCGGCTGCGACGCGCTGGTGCTCTATCACCCGCCGATCTTCAAGCCGCAGAAGCGGGTCGGCGCGGGCATCGAAGGGCCGCCCGGCCGGATCGCGCGGCTGCTGGGCGAAAAGATCGGCGTCTTCGCGGTCCATACGGCGCTCGACATCGCCCGAGACGGCACCAACGACGCGCTGCTCGACGCATTCGAGATCGGCGAACGCTGGCCGCTGGAGACGTCGGCGGCGACCGTTCAGCAATACAAACTGATCGTGTTTGTCCCGCCCGCGGAACTGGCAACATTGCGCACCGCGCTGGCCGCGGCCGGCGCGGGCGTGATCGGTGATTACAGCGAGTGCGGCTTTTCGCTGCTGGGCCAAGGGTCGTTTCGCGGCGGCTCATCGACTAACCCCAACATCGGCCAGCGCGGCCGCTTGGAGTTCGTCGAGGAAGCGCGGCTCGAAATGGTCGTGCCGGCCCGCGCCGCCGGCGCCGTCGTGCGAGCGCTCTACGCCGCTCATTCGTATGAGGAGCCGGCCTTCGATCTTTATCCCCTTCACGCCGTCGCCGACCGTGGGCAATCCGGGCTCGGGCGGGTCGGCGTGTTGCGCCGGCCGCAGCAGGGAATGGAGCTTCTCGCCGCGATCGGAAAGATCGCCGACCTGTCGATCGCGACCAGCGTCGGCGATTTGTCGCGCCGCTTCTCACGCGTCGTCGCGGCCGCCGGTTCGTTCGGAGTCGAGAAATTCCGTGATCGCGACGCACTGGTGATCACCGGCGAATTCAAGCACCACGACGCGCTGGCGCTGCTCGACCGCGGCGTGTCGGCGATCGCGCTCGGGCACGACGCCAGCGAGCGGCCGGGCTGGGCACGCTTCACCGCCGCATTGCGGCGCGACGTGCCCGGCGCGACTGTGTCCGCGGCACGCCGCGATCAATCTCCGTTTTCAAGTGTCCAACGCGCGCCCCGCAGCGCAACACCTCGCGACAGGAGAACGCCGCGATGATCCCGTTCAGGCTTCGTTCCGCCGCTCTCAAGCTGCTGATCACGCTCGCCGCCGCGTCCTCGGCGCTCCGCGCCGACGCTCCCATCGCGCTGATCAACGGCAACCCGATCAACCGCGAAGAGCTGATTGCGGCACTGATCGAGGCGCGCGGCCTCGAAATGATGCAGCAGCTCATCGTGCTCGAATTGGCCGAGGCCGAAGCCCAGCGGCGAAACATCCGCATCACCGAAGGCGATGTCGATCGCGAGCTCGACGACGCGCTGGAGCGCATGCTGCCCGGCAGCCGCGGCAAGCTCTCCGACGATCAGCGACTCGAGGCCCTGCAGCGCGTGCTCAACGACCGCTGCCTCTCCATGCACGAATTCCGCATCGCGCTGCGTCGAAACGCCTATCTGCGGCGGCTGATCACCACCGACGTCCAGATCACCGAATCGACGATGCGCGAGCAATATGCTCGAAAGTACGGCGAAAAGGTCGAGGTGCGCCACATTCAGATCGGCATCCGCAACAACAACCAGCTATTGGCGGCGATCGACGGGATCGCCCGCGGAACCGACTTCACGAAGCTGGTGCGCGAATACAGCGAAAACCCGGAGTCGCGCGGGCGCGACGGACTGATGGAACCCTTTACCTTCGCCGACGCGACCATCCCGGAAGCGATCCGCCAGGCGGCGTTCGACCTGCCCGCCGGCCAGACCTCGCCCAACCCGATCCGCGCGGGCGAGTTTCATCACATCATTCGCGTCGAACGCAGAATCCCCTCGACCACGCCCTTCGAGGCGGTGAAGGCGGAAGTGGAGCAGGATCTGCGGCGCGAGGCGGAGACCCGGCGAATGAACGAATATGTGAATCAGCTTTACGATCAGGCCCGCGCCGGCGGACAGATCCGCATTCTCGACGCGGCCCTGCGCGGCAAGCACGAGCAGTTCGAGAAGCAGCGCGCCGCCGGAGCGCCGAACAACTTGCCCTGATCCGCGGCGGCCCGAGCGCCGCCGACCTGCGACCCCGCGGAACGATTCATGCGTCTGCCTCAGTTGCCGCTGGCCGCGAAGTACCGATTGCTGTTCGGCTGCGCGGTGCTGCTGATCATCGCCGCGGCGCTGGCGGTGCCCTGGTACTTCCTCGAATTTCTGCTTACGGACGCCCCCTTTCGCGAGGCCGAGCGGGCCGCGCTCGACCACCTGCACCTCTCGATGGGGCACGCCGGTGGGCCGCCGCCGGCGCCGCACGGCGTCGCGCCCGATGACGACTCGCCCCAGCCGCGCTATGTGCGGCTTTCATTCGCGACGAACGATCAGGACGCCCTACCGCAACTCGCGGTGGACAAGCTCGATTCGCCGTCACAACTGGACTTCGCCCGCCGCGCGCTGCGATCGTTCATCGTTCATCGCGAGCGACAACACGCCTTTGAGCAGGCCATGGAGCGCGACGGGTTGCACTTTCAATACGCCCGACCGGTGCGGATTACGCGCGGCTGCCTGGCGTGCCACGCCCAGGGCAGCTCCGCCACGCCCTTCGCCGAAAACCAGCTCGCCGGCATGATTTTGGTGGATGTGCCCGCGGCACGGTCGGCGGCGGCTCTGCTGCGAAATCGAATGTTGCTGATCGGCGCCGGCGCCCTGGCGGGAATTCTGGCGATCCTCGTCTTCTACATCATCGTGCAGCGGTTCATCCTCGCCCCGATCCAGCAGCTTCGCTCCGTCGCCGCCAAGGTCGCCGGCGGCGACCTGAGCGCCCGCGCCGACGTCGGCAGCGGCGATGAGTTTGAGCAGCTCGCGAAGAGCCTCAACGACATGCTCGAGCGGCTGCGCGGATCGCAGGAGGAGCTGCGCGAGAAGAATCAGCTTCTGGACGAACAGTTGACGCAACTGGCCGAGTCAAACGTCGGGCTCTACGAGGCAAACCGCATCAAGAGCGACTTCCTCGCCAGCGTGTCGCACGAGCTGCGCACGCCGCTCACCAGCATCATCGGCTTTGCGGAGCTGTTGCGCGAAGGAGTGGCCAACCCCGACCCGCAGCGGCTGTCGCGCTATTCCGAGAACATCCTGCTTTCGAGCCGCATTCTGTTGGAGATCATCAACGACCTGCTCGACCTGGCGAAGATTGAGGCGGGCAAGGTCGACCTGAATGTGGCGCCGACCGACGTCGCCTCGCTCGTGCGCACGCTCACCGAACTGGCCCGCGGCAACGCCGGGGCGAAGCAGATTACGCTCGAGTGTCAGGCGCCGTCCGAGCCGGTGATGCTCGACACAGACGCCGGCAAGCTGCGGCAAGTGCTCTACAACCTGCTTTCGAATGCGATCAAGTTCACCCCCGCCGGCGGCGAGGTCTCGATCCGCGTCGTCCCCGAGTCGGACGGCCGCGTCTTCTGCGCGGTGCAAGACAGCGGGCCGGGGATCTCACCCGAAAATCAGGAGCGCATCTTCGAGAAGTTTCGCCAGCTCGAGAACCCCGAAACGCGCACGCAGGGCGGCGCCGGATTGGGCCTCGCGATCGCGCGCGAGTTGACGGGCCTGCTCGGCGGCCAGATCGGCGTGCAGAGCGCGCTGGGCCAAGGCTCGACCTTCTGGGTGCGGGTGGGTTCCACGAAGGGCGGCGCGGTCTCGCGCCCGCGCCTATCGCTCACGTAACGGGCGAGTCTGCCCGATTTCGCGGCGCTTCCACGGTCGAAAACCGCGGCCCATCGCGCTCCCCCGTTAGAAAACGCTGCAACGTCGCAAACAGCAGCGCACGATTGATCGGCTTGGTGACATAGTCATCGCAACCGGCCGAGAGCGCCGCATCGCGATCGCCGACCATGGCGTTGGCCGTCAGCGCCACGATCGGCCCGCGATAGCTCATCTTGCGCAGCGATCGGGTCGCCTCCAGGCCGTCGACGTCGGGCATCTGCAGATCCATCAGAATGAGGTGATACGGCGAACCTTCGTGGATGGCCCGCGTCGCCTCCTCAATGGCGCGTCGCCCGTCGGGCACCACCGTCAGCTCGATTCCGGCGCGCTGCAGCAGCGTCGCGATCAGTCGCTGATTGTCGGGCCCGTCTTCCGCCAGCAACACCCGGCCGCGCAGCTTCAGGCCTGCGACCGGCGCCGCGCTCGGCCCCGCGCGCCCGTCCGCCGAATCAGGCATGACGTCGACCATCCGCACGCCGTCGATCGCCCCCACCGCAATCGACAGCCGAAACGTGCTCCCGATCCCGATCTCGCTGATGGCCGTCAGATCGCCTCCGAGGTGTCGCGCCAGCTTGCGGCTGATCGAAAGACCGAGGCCCGTGCCGCCGAAGCGCCGCGCGGTGTCGGGCTCGGCCTGCACGTAGGGTTCAAAGACGCGCTCGAGTTGCGCCTGCGTCATGCCGATGCCCGAGTCCTGCACCGCCATCACCAGCAGCGGTCGACCGTCGAAGTCCGTCTCCATGCCCAGTCGCACGCGAATGGAGCCGGCCCGCGTGAACTTCACCGCGTTGGCCAGCAAATTGCCCAAAATCTGACGCAAGCGGGTCGGGTCGGTCTCGATGTACTCCGGAATCGGGCCGAGCAACTCCACCTCGGCGGCGACATTCTTGATCTTGGCCCGCGTGCGAATGAGCTCGACCGAGTCGCGCGCGATCAGGATCGGGTCGACCT
>JALHOX010000314.1 GCA_022842805.1 Phycisphaerae bacterium
GCGACACGCGGAATATCCGGATTCAAATTGCGGCGTCGCGCTCTCAGCGGAGCGCGACGCCGCTCGCGTTTTCGAACGCTTCTGTCCGGGCCGGCGACCGATCCGCCCCGCCCGGCACAGATTCGCCCACTTCGGCCCCGAGCCGCGAACGGGGTGATCGGCGATCGCCGCGGGGTGAGTGCGTCTGATGCTCACCGGGGGCGGCATACGCAACCGCGACGCCGACCGATGACAGTTTCGCGAACCGCCGATCGCAGCGATTGCCCAACAGCCGTGCCCCCGCCGCCCGCCGCCGTTATATTTCCAGCCCTCGCAAACGACGAATACCCGACTTTTGCCTGAGGCCCCCAAGAGAGCACGATGACCGGACGATCCACCGTTTCCTCGCTTGACCTGCCCGCCGACGAATCGCCCAAGCACTTCATGGTGACGGGCGGCGCCGGCTTCCTGGGAATCAACCTGATCCGCTATCTGCTGGCGCGCGGCCACAGCGTCACCAGCCTCGACCTCGAGCCGTTCGACTACGCCGACTGCCGCGACAAGATCACCGAGATCCGCGGCGACATTCGCAACCCGGCGGACATCGAGAAGGCCATGCCGCGGGCGCAGATCGTGGTGCACTGCGCCGCCGCGCTGCCGCTCTACAAGCCGGCGGACATCTTCAGTACCGACATCGACGGCACGCGCAACGTGCTGGAGGCGGCCCGCAAGCACAACTGCGAGCGCGTGGTGCACGTCAGCAGCACCGCCGTGTATGGCATCCCCGATCACCACCCTCTGATGGAAGACGACCGCAAGTACGGCGTCGGCCCGTATGGCGAGGCGAAGGTGAAGGCCGAAGAGGTGTGCGTTGAGTATCGGCAGAAGTACGGCATGTGCGTGCCGATCATTCGGCCCAAGAGCTTCATCGGCCCGGAGCGGCTGGGCGTTTTCGCGCTCTTTTACGACTGGGCGAAAGACGGCAAGGGCTTCCCGATGATCGGCAACGGCAAGAACCGCTATCAGTTGCTCGATGTCGAGGATCTGTGCGCCTCGATCTATCTTTGCTCAACGCTGGAGAAGGATCGCGTCAACGATGTCTTCAACATCGGCGCGAAGGAATTCACCACGATGCGCGAGGACTATCAGGCGGTGCTCGACGTGGCCGGCTTTGGCAAGAAGATCAGCGGTTTTCCGGCCACGCCGATGATCTGGACGCTGCGTTTCCTCGAGATGCTGAAGCTCAGCCCGCTGTACAAGTGGGTCTATGAAACGGCCAGCAAAGATTCGTTTGTTTCGATCGAAAAGGCCGAGCGGACGTTGGGCTATAAGCCGAAGCACAGCAACAAGGATGCGCTGGTCCGCAACTACAAGTGGTATCTGGAAAACCTGCCGAAGTTCCAGAACGCCAGCGGCGTGAGCCATCGCGTGCCGTGGAAACAGGGCATCCTGAAACTCGCGAAGGTGTTCTTCTAAGCGAACGACGATCGCCGCGCTCTGGTCGGCGCGGCCGCTTCCCCGCCGGAATTGGGCGACGCCCTCCAGTATCCTGCGGCGGTGGTGATCGCGTCGAACATCTCGGCTTTGCGCGAGCGATGGCTCGCGCTCTGCGGGCGTCTGTCGCCGCAAGGGGGGGCCGATCTCGCCGGCGCCGCGTTTGATTGCATTATCGCGCTGTACGACTCACCGCGGCGCGCCTATCACAATCTCGAACACATCGCGGCTTGTCTCGCCGAGCTTGATCGCTTCGGCCCCAACTCGCAGACGACGGACCTGATCGAGTTCGCGCTCTGGTTCCACGACTGCATCTACGAACCAGGCCGCGCGAACAACGAGGCTCGCTCGGCGCGGGTCGCCCGCCTCTTCGGGGCGGCGCTCGGGCAGCCCGAGCAATCGCTGCAGCGCGTCGAACGGCTGATCCTGGCCACGCAGCACAACGCCCCGCCCGGCGATGACGACGAATCGCTGATCATCGACATTGACCTGTCCATCCTCGGGGCTGAACCGCCGGTTTACGACGCCTATGTTGCTGCGATCCGCCGCGAGTACGCCGCCGCCGACACCGCCCAATGGTGCGCGGGCCGTGGGGCGTTCATCGAGAGCATGCTCGCTCGCGCACAGATATTCGGCGGTGCCGCCGCGCGACAGCGGCTGGAAGCGGCGGCCCGGGCGAATCTGGAGCGCGAGTTGGCCGCGCTCGCGTCGCGCTGACGCACCTGCGCAACGACCGCCGGAACGGGTATATCCTTCCTCTCCGGAATCGCGGGAGTTTCGCGAACGGCCGGCTGCCCGTGCCCATGGACTTGACGGACGATGCTCAACACCACGCAGTGCATTTGGATTCTCGCGGCGTACCTCATCGGGGCGATCCCCTTCGGCCTGCTCATCGGCCTGGCCCGCGGCGTCGACATTCGCCAGCAGGGCAGTAAGAACATCGGCGCGACCAACACCGGCCGCGTACTCGGGAAGAAGTGGGGCTATCTCTGCCTGGCGCTTGATCTGCTGAAGGGGCTCGTCCCCGTCGTTGCGGCGTCGCAGTGGCTCGTGCCGCAGGCGAGCACGGCCGGTGCGATGACGGTGTGGCTTGCGGTCGGTCTGGCCGCCATTCTCGGTCATGTATTCCCGATTTATCTCGGCTTTCGCGGGGGGAAGGGCGTCGCGACCACGATCGGCGTCGGCGCGGGGATCTTTCCCTACTTCACCGTTGCCATCGTCGCCGCCCTGATTGCTTACGCCGCAGTGCGCTACGGCACGGGCTATGTCTCACTCGGGTCGATCGCGCTCGCGGTCACCTTTCCGGTGGCCGCCTGGGCCTACGCCGCTTTTGTTGCGAAGCTTTCGAACGAGACCATTGTGCCGCTCGTGGTCGTGGCCGCCGCGATCGGCGCGCTTATTCTCCTCCGCCACCGCGAGAACATCTCGCGCTTGCTGGCCGGGACGGAGAACCGCGCGAGATAGCTGCGCAGCACTTTGAAAGTTGGTCGATCGAAGGCGGGGCGTCGGGCGACAGGTGTTGCGGGCGAGGGCGGCGCTCGTGGCTCCGCCCTGACGCAGGCCAACCGCCAGGTTTGGCGGCGCGGGGAGGCTCAGTCGGGATTACTCGCTGGCCGGCTTGGACTCGGCAGCGCGGGGCGCGCTCGTCGGGGCGCTGGTCGATGGGCCGGAGCTGGGCGAACTCGCATTCGACGAGGTCGCCGCACCCTTTGCAGGTTTCTTCGGCTTGGCGACGTAGTTGAAGTTTTCGGGCCACTCGAGCGTGCGCGGCCAAATGTCGTCGAAGGTGGTGTCGGGCTGATCAGGGTCGCCGGTGGGGCGAACGTGCGAGAGCAGGTTGCTCTTCTCTTTTTCGTAAACGACCTTGCCGTTGACGATCGTCGTCCAGACCAGCGAGAGATAGCTCAGGGCGTCGCCGTCCATCACGATCAGGTCGGCGTCTTTGCCCACTTCGATGGAGCCGACGCGATCTTCGACGCCGAGGGCGCGCGCGGCGTCGATCGTGATCGTGCGCAGCGCGTTCTCGTTGGTCATGCCGCCGCGAACGGCGAAGGCGGCTTCCATATTGAGGTTGAGCAGGTCGCGACCGGCGAGGCCGCCGACGGAGACTGTCGGCTGGGCCGGTACGACCGCGACGGCGAGACCGTGATCCTGGAGGATGCGGGCGGTTTCAATGCTGGATCCGGTGGGCTGATTCGAAGTGGGGGTCGGGTCGATCTGGCGACGGGGCGTGACGATCACGTTAGCGCGGGCCCGCGCCAGGTCGCTGGCGCAGATCCAGCCTTCGGCGGCGCCGCGGATCGTGACCTCAAAGCCGTAGGTGGCGGCCAGGTCGGCGACTTCGCGCAGATCGGTGACGCGGTCGGCCTGGGCGGTGGCGAGCAGTTCGCCCGTGAGCAGCTTCATGTAGCGCTCAAGCTTGCCCTTGATGACCGATTTGTCCGGCTCTTCGGCGTCTTCGTTCGACGCCTTCTCCAACTCGTAGCGGCGCTGATCGCGGATGTACTTGCGCACTTTGTCGAGGTCGCGGCGCAACTCGCGGCGACTCAGCGGCGAACGCAGCGCGCCGCTCAGATCGACCAATCCGCCGCGACGCAGCAGCATGCCGTCGATCGAGCCCAGCGTGACCTTGGCGACATCCTCTCCGGCGGCGGCGGCAGTAATGCCGGCGGCGGAGGCAAGCTCGAAGTTCAGGCGGAAGACGTCGGTCGTGTCCTCCGGGTTGGGCGCGTTGTGAATGCCCGCGGCGGCGACGGCGACAAAGCCGGGGTAGACGTGACGATTGGTCGCATCGACGATCTTGCACTCGGTGGGAATCGGCAGATTCGCACCGACGTCGAGAATGCGCCCGTTCTTGCAGAGGACGGTCGCGTTGGGCAGCGTGCCGCCTGTGACCGTGTGGACCGTGCCGTGAACGATGGCGAGATACTCGTCTTTTTCTTCCTCGGCGGCGGCGCTGCTGGAGCTGCTGCTGGTCGAGGTCGAGGCGGCGCCCTTTCCGGGCTTGCTCGTCGGCGCGCTGCCCGGCTGAGAAGCCGGTCGCGAATCGGCGGGTTGCGTTTCCGCAGGTTGCGTCTCTGCCGGCTGTGTGGCCGGGGCGCTTTCCGGCTGCGAAGTCGGCTCATCGGCGACAGCGCGAGCCTGCGACGAGGCGGCGATCGCGAAGGCAGCGACGAGCCACGCGCAGGCGCCGACCCAGGCTGCACGGCGCGACGACGCACCGGACGCCGGGCAACGAGGCGACGGGGCCGGACGACGGTCAATCCAATTACAAATCGCGAACGATCGCATCAATGGCCTCGTTTCCGCGGAATCACCATCTCTCCGCCGATCATCACTTCACGCACACGAGCGCCGGGGGCAAACGGATCGGCGTCGAGGAAGAGGATGTCGGCGGCGCGTTCTTTCTGCATCGTGCCGAGCTGCTCGTCGAGTCCGAGAAACTTGGCGGGGTTGAGCGTGACGGACTTCAAAGCGTCCTCTTTCGGCCAGCCGTTGTTGACCTGCGTGCGCAGGTCATCCCACAGGTCGGCGAAAGAAGCTTCGTCGTCGCTGACGGGCAGAATTGACACCTCGGCCCCGGCTTTCGAAAGCTCAGCGGCGAGCGAGTATCGATTTTCGGTTTCGGGCATGATGTTGAGCCGAACGGGAATCGCGATCTGCCGCTTGGCGTCGCCCAGCGTCTTCACGGCCTGGAACATGTCGGTTTGCACGAAGAAGCGCGCGACGTAGGCGGCCTTCAACTCGTACTTTTCGTTGACCTGCTCGAAGCCGAGCACCTCAGTGGCGTTCTCCACTTCGATGACGATCTTGAAGTCGGCCTTCTTTTGCAGCAGATCGACCAGCGGCTGAAGCTCGGGCGCGATGGGCGGCGGCTGGAAGGCGG
>JALHOX010000315.1 GCA_022842805.1 Phycisphaerae bacterium
GCGCCTTCGGCGTCGCCGGCGCGGCCAAACGCGTCGCCCGCGACCGAGTCCGACGCGAGCAGCTTCGTAGGCACGCTGCCGGGGCAATTGGCGCGCGCCGTCGAGCCATTCAGCGAAAGCGTGGTCGCGACGAGCAAACCGGCAGAGATAAGCTGCGATTTGCGCGCGGACTGGCGGCGCAGTGACTCGTGAGTACTCAGCATGGACGCTCCGTTTCGCCGCCGTGTGGGGAGCCGATCGAGGGTTGGCGCTTGAGGTCGCCACTCTCCGATCGCACGCGCGGACGCAGACCGTTTGTGTAGACCCTTGGTTGTAGCCGGTGGACTGGCGAAAACAAAATCGCCGACGAGGGTTCGTCGGCGATGGCAGTTGTTCTCGGAAATGTCCGATAAGCGGGCGACTTATGCCCCCGGCTTCGCGGGCGGCGGGCTGCTGGCGCCTTCCTGAATCGCGAAGAGCGTGTTCAGGTTGGTGACATAGAGCACGCCGTTGGCCGCGACGGGCGTTGTGTAGACCGTGCCGCCCATGTCGTTGGTGGCGATGAGCTTCTTTTCCTTGCTGTGTTCGAAGACCAGCACTTCGCCGTCTTCGGTGCCGATGTAGACCTTGTCGCCGATGACGGTGGCGCTGCCCCAGATCGCGGCGAAGGTGTCGTGCTTCCAGTGCAGCTTGCCGGTCTTTACGTCCATGCAATAGACGAAGCCGCTCAGGTCGGCGTCGTAGAGCAGGCCGTCCTTGATGGCGGCCGTCGCCAGCGAGCGATGGAAATCCTCGCCGCCGACGTGCCAGACTTTGCCGCTCTCGGTGATGTCGCCGCTCTTGGTCGCGTCGATGCGATAGAGATGGCCGATGCCTTCGCCGTGCTCAGGATCCTGTCCGACGCAGACGAAGACTGAGTCGTCGTGGATTACGGGCGTCGAGATGATGTAGTTCTTCGTGCCCTTGCCGCCGAGGATGTACTTTGTGTCGGGCGGGTTCAAATTGAACTTCCACAGCGGCGAACCATCTTCGGGCTTGAAGCCGTAGCACCAGCCGTCTCCGCCGGCGAAGACCACCTGCGGCGTGCCTTTTACGACGCCGTAGGACGGCGAAGACCATTGCCCGTGCAGCGTGTTTTTGCCCGGATCGGCGCGAGTCCAGATCACTTCGCCGGTCTTGGCGTTGACGGCGATGAAAGCCGGCGCGACCGGGGAGGGCAGGTTGAGGTGGCCCTCATCGACGCCGTTCGACGTCAGCACATAGACGACGTCATTCACGACGACCGGCGACGAGGTGGCGAGGTTGTGCGGAAACACGCCCAGCTCCTCGATCATGTCGAGCACCCAGACGAAGTCGGCGTCTTCCTTCTCGGCGTATTTTTCTTCGGTGAAGGGGCCGTCGTTGCCGTTGGCCATGCCGTTGACATCGGCGCAGACGAGCTCGCAGCGATTGCTGACGTAAAAGAGCTTGTCGCCGACGACCGCGGGCGAGGAGCAGATGCCCTGCTCGGGCCAGTCATTGACCTGGCCGGTGGGCAGCTTGTCGTGCGTCGCCTGCCAGAGGAACTTGCCGCTCTTTTCATCGACGCAAACGATCAGACCCTTGTCGCCCTTGATCTTGGGGCGCAGGTTGCCGTTGTTGTTGGTTCCGACATAGATGCGGCCGTCGGCGATGACCGGATTGCCGTAGGTCTGCGACCCAAGGCCGAAGCGCCACTTGATGTTCTTGCCGCTCTTGGCGTCCCACTCGATCGCGGGCGGCTTCTCGTCGGACACCATGTTGCGATCGGGCGCGCCGCCCCACATGCGCCAGTCGCCGGCCTTCTTCGCCGCGGGCTTGGCGTCATCGGCAACGGCGCCGCCGACGAATGCACCACCGGCGGCTAGCGTCATCGACGCGAGCAGCGTCTGACGAGCGGATACGTTGAACAATCCCGTTTTATCGATCCATCGAGCGCCTGTCATGGCACCTCCGTCTTTGGCTTCAACTCGAAACTCTGCACTCGCCACTCGAAACTTCACTTGTCCGTCCCCACTTCCACATTGTCAAAGAACACCTCGGTCCCCTTGCTCTTCGGCGTCGTACCCGCCGAATAGGCATAGAGCGCCGGGCTGCCTTCGCGATTGGGGAAGGGGTCGACGACTTCGATCGTCCACGCGCTCGGCTCGGCCTCGCCGCGCGGCCAGACCTTGCCGCGGATGACGGCGTCTTTCTCGCGCTGCTCGATCGAGAGCAGCATCGTGTACCAGGTGTCGGGCTTCCAATCGAAGGGGACATCTTTCTGAATGCGCGGGATCGGGGCCCAACTGACGATGCGAATGCGCGGGTTGTCCGGCTCGTCGCCCATCAGCAGCATCTCATAGCGGCTCGACACCAGACCCATGTCGGGCTTCCAGTGGGGCTTCTTGAACGTGCCCAGAAGATCGGCCTTGATGAACTGCGATCCCGCGATCGGCGGGGTCATGTAGGTGCGGATGCGCATGAAGGGCGGGCTCGGCTTCTCGGCCAGCTTCTGCAAGACCTTGCCGCCGTCGCGCTCGATGATCTTGGCTTTGCCGTTCACGCTCTGCCAGCCGGGCGGCGTGCCGTCGACCTTCATGTCTTCGAAGTCGATCTTGAAGGGCGGCTTCGGACAGATGCGGACGCGCGTCGATAGTTCCTGACCGCCGACCTTCGCCTTGATCACGCCGGCCGAGAACTTCGCATCCTTGGCGGCGGTGAACTTGCCGTCGGCGAAGGCGCCCTTCACACCGGTGACCGCGGCCTCGGTCACGGCGCCGGCGCTGCTCGTGAGCGTCACCGATTCACCGGGCGCGAGCGTCACTTCCGCCGGCATCAGCAGCGGCCCCGCGCCGCCATCGACCGGCTGGCTCTCGGCCGCGCTCTTGGGGATCTCCACCGCGACGGCGTCGGTCTTCGTACCCAGGCAATAGGTGTTGTAGCGCGTCTGGAAATAGACCCGCCCGTTCGCCACCGCCGGCGTGCCCTGCATCTCGTCGAGCGCGTCGCCGCGCTTTGGGAATTCCTGCGTGTCGAGCACTTCGCACTTGTCGCCGGCGTCTTTCAGGATGTGAAATACGCCGTTCACTTCGCCGACATAGATCACGCCGTCGGCGGTCGCGATCGGCGAACCGCGCGCCACCTTGCCCAGCGAGTGCTTCCAGTTTTCCTTGCCCGTTTTCGCGTCGAGCGAAAACAGCCAGGCGCTGTTGTCGACGATGTAGAGCTTGCCATTCGCGATCGCCGGGGCCGAATAGCCCGCCGCCAGCCCGTCGACGCGCCAGACCTCGTTGGTCTTGGTGATGTCGCCGTTGCCGACGCCGCGAATGCAGACCACGCGGCCCTGGGCCGTGTCGTCGATGTTTTCTTCGCTGTGGGAGAGGTAGACCATGTCGCCGTCGACCACCGGCGTGGTGTTGAGCGGGCGCTTGCTGAACTCAAACTTCCAGACTGTTTCGCCGGTGCGAGCGGTCAGGGCATAGAGCGAACCGTCGACGTTGGGGGCGAGGATCACGCGCCGCCCGCCCAGCACCGCCACCGTCGCGCTGCCGCAGCTCGTGTCGTTCGGCGGTCCGCCGGGGGCCGCGGTCCAGACCACCGCGCCGGTCTTCTTGTCGAATGCGTAGTAGCGGTGGGCCGGCTTGGCGAATTCGCCCCAACTGCTGCATGTAAAGCTGATCACGACGCGGCCTTCGTCGATCAGCGGCGTGTGCAGCCGTCCGCCGTAGCCGCTGATGCGCCCGAAATCCTCGGTCAGCGAGTGCTTCCAAAGGATCTTGCCGTCGCGATTGAAGCAGAAAAATTCCCCGCCCGTCGCGTGGGCATAGACGTTGCCCGTTTCCGGGTCGGCGGCGAGGGCCGTCCAGCCGACGCGGTTTTCGACGATGTCGGTGTGAAAGACGTTGAAGTCATATTCCCAGACGGATTTGCCCGAGTTCGCATCGAGGCAGACGATCTGCTCGTGCAGCGTCGGCCCTTCGCCATCGGGGCCGATCAGGAAGACGCGCCCGTCGTTGACGATCGGCGTCGTCCGCCCGCCGAGGGGGGCTTTCCAGAGCAGATTTTCGCCTTCGAGGGACCACTTGGTGACCGGTGCGGGCTCGCGGGTGGCGCCGGTGTGCTCGGGGCCGCGCCAGTCGTGCCAGTCGTTGGCGCGGGCGAGCGGGCTTAGGGAGAGCGACAGGCCGGCGATCGCGACGCCGGCGGAAGTCAGAACGGTCGCACCGCGAGGCTGGGCCCCGCGCGTGCGTTGCGATGATTTGAGCATGATGTCTCCTGCTTTCCTGAGGCGCCCTTAGCGGCCATTCGCATCCGCGGCGGCGAAAGCCCAGCGTGTCTCGAACGCTCAGCTCGCCGCTGGTGCGTCAACGGGCGTCAGACGCCGTATAGTTCCGTAGACGAATCGTATCGCGCGATCCGTGCAACGGTCAGAGGCGGGCGGCGGCAATGAGCGTTGGCGGCGAAGTCCCTACGAAATCTGACATGATGGCGGGTGCGGCGGGCCTGCGTTGTAGGTTAGGCCGCGGAACTCGGTTGTAGGGCAGGCCGCGGTACGCCGCGCCCTGCCGTCTTCGTTTTGCTGAACCAGCCGCGCGGCTTCAGCCCGCGCGGTGGTACGGGCGTGGCGAAGGTGTGCCACGGCTCTTGAGCGGCGTGATGCGGGAACCGGCGACGCGCAATCGGATCGGGAGACGGGCGTGAGTAGACGGGCCATCCCGCGGGCGGCATCAGAAAGCGGCGCGAGAATCGACGAACCGGGTCGGTGCTGGCGGCGGCACTTTTCAACTCCGAAGGCAGACCGCACATCGACGGTGCGATCTGACCGCGCGGGTGGGGTTGCCTTGGGTAGAGCCGACATCACCGCTGGCCAAATGGTGGGCACGGTCCATCCGCCAAACTGCCCTGCGGGCGTGGCGAGGATCGGCCGATGCCCGGCCCTAACGACTGTGAAAAAACACCTTGCACCGGGGACGCGCCGTCGGCGATACTCAGTTGTGGCCAGCGATTGTGTCGAGGACAGCTCGGGCACTGGGCGAGGTGCCGGAGCCGACATGTCACCAGGCCGAATGATCGGCACAGCCTTCGGTACGATCTGAAGTGCGAACGGACAACAAACCTAATTCGATCGGTTAAGCGTCAATTCGAGATGAGCTATGCCGGCTAACGCAAAAACGAAGCGGACTTCCGTCCAAACCTATCGCCACAGTGCGCGACTGGTGATTCGGCTAGAGTACGACCAGGCTGATGAGCGCCAAAGTGTTTTCCTTAATTCAGAGCTCCGATCTTCCTTCCATTGTCCAGCCGGCTTTCGGGCGGAGCATAGTTTTCGAGGGACCGATCCGGTTGCGGAGGAGCGTGGCCACGAGAGCGA
>JALHOX010000316.1 GCA_022842805.1 Phycisphaerae bacterium
GACTTGAGCGTCATGATGGTCGCGGTGGTGCTGGCGGTGATCGTGATGTTGATCTTCGCCGGGCCGATCAGCTCCTTCATCGAGAAGCACCCGACCTTCAAGATGCTCGCGCTGGCGTTCCTGCTGCTGATCGGCGTCGTACTCGTCGCCGATGGGCTGCATCATCACGTCCCGAAGGGCTATATCTACTTCGCCATGGGCTTCTCGCTCCTGGTTGAGGTGCTGAACATGTGGACGGTCCGCCGATCGCCGTCACCCGCGGCGAAGCCCGGCCACTGAGCCAGATCGAGAATCGCTGAGCCGCCGACCGACCCCGGCGTGCGTCGAGCGGGGGGCGCTTGCGCGGGCCGGTCGGCCATGGGCGTCGTATCGAAGAGCGACCGATCCCCCGATGGCCTGGCTTGGGGCGGCTGCTCTGGTCGACGCCGCCGGTCGGGCACCCTTGCTCCGCGGCGTTCGGTCCCTTGGAAATCAAAAAGCGGCACGCGAACCGCGAAAAAGCGGCCCGCGTGAGCAATTCGCCCCTGAATGGTCAATCCGCTTAGCATTCGCGCGCAGCGGTGCGGTGCAGCTTCCAAAAAATTGAGGAGTTTTGCGTGATGCGTGTGCGATCCGATCTTTGTCGAATGCCCGCGTTGGGAAATCTGTGGCGCTGGTTCTGTGCGGGGGTTGTCGCCGCGACCGCGTCGGCGGACTCCGTGAATTCGCCCAACATCACGCTCAACGTGGATACCAACCGCGGCGTCGGCAACGGCGCGGGCGGCGTGTTTGTGCCCATCAACACGATCACGATCGCAGAGACCATGCTGCCCGAATACTCGTCGGGCACGGGCCGCAACATTCAAATCGGGGTGCGGCTGGGCTTTCAGTTCGACTCATCCTCGCCCATCACATGCCAGAGCGCCACGATCGGCTTCAACGGCGGCGCGATCAACGCTGTCGCCTCGGTCACGCCGTTCGGCACCGAAGGCGAAGTGATCACGTTCAACCTGACCAGCGGCACGAACGCGACGGTGCAGGACATCGTGCGGATCAACGGCGCGCGGATTCGCATCGCGAGCGCCGCGGGCGCGGCTGGGCCGGCGCAGACGACAATGGTCGTCTTCACGAACGCGGCGGGCGGCGCGTTCAACACTCAGGGCATCTCGGCGGCGAATATTACGCGCGGCGCGGCGGATCGACTGGTCTTTGCGACGCAGCCCGGCACGACGCAATCGGGAGCCGACTTGTTGCCCGCGGTCAGTATGGTCGACTTCGGCGGCAATCTCGTGAACAACGATCCACGCACGATCACGCTCGCGCTCCAGGAGAACCCCGGCGGCGCGACGTTGCTGGGTACGACGTCGGTGCAGACGAACAACGGCGTCGCGACCTGGGCTGACGGGCAGGACTTGCGGATAATCCCCGCCGCGACGGGCTACACGCTGCGAGCGTCGCACAGCGGGGCCAACTTGCTGACTAGCGACACCGTCGACAGCTTGCCGTTCGAAATCACCGCTGGCCCGCCCAATCGACTGGCCATCTCGCAGCAGCCGACGACCACCGCCGCCGGCGCGCCGATACTGATCGCGGTCAGCGTGTTGGACGCGGCGGACAATCTGGCGACGAACGCCGCGGTTGATGTGACGCTCGACGCGGCGGTCAATCCGGGTGGTTGGCCGTTGCTGGCTGACAGCAGCGCGACCAAGACGACGGTGAACGGCGTCGCGACCTGGGAGGCGGCGGACAATCTGCGGATCAATCGCGCGGTCGCGGGCTATCGCCTGATCGCGTCGGGCGTGGGCACGCCTCAGGTCACGGACGCTTTCGAGATCACCGCCGCGGCGCCGGCGGCGCTGCGGTTTGTGCAGCAGCCCAGCGAGGCGCTCGAAGGCGCGGCGATCTCGGACCCGGTGTCGGTCGAGATCGTCGATGAATTCAACAATCGCACCAGCGCGACGTCTGAAGTGAGCCTTGTGTTGGATTCGGTCTGCGGCGGCACCCTCAGCGGCCGGACGGTGAACGCGGTGAGCGGGCTGGCGACGTTTAACGCGCTGAGCCTCGATACTCCCTGCACCGGAATTCGGCTGGAGGCTGTTTCGGGCGCGCTCGTGCGGACGACGTCGGACACGTTTTCCGTCACGCCGCTGCCGGGAACGACGCTGCGGTTTGTGCAGCAGCCGACGGCGGTGGTGGCGGGCGAGGCGTTTGAGTCCTCGATTTCGGTGGAGATTTTGAATGCGGCGGGCGAGCGCTCGACGAGCGACGCGGAGGTGCGGCTGACGCTGGTTTCGGCGTGCGGCGGGACGCTGTCGACGGCGTCGGCGGTGGCGGTCAACGGGTTGGCGACGTTCGGGGCGGTGTCGATCGACACGGCCTGCGAAAATGTCACCTTACAGGCGACGTCCGACGGACTGACGGCGGCGACGTCGAATGCGTTTGAGGTCTCGGAGGCGGAGCAGGGCGGGGCGGCGCCTCTGTGCGGCGGCTGCGCGCCGGTCAATCTGGTGACGATGTTGCCGCTGGCCGGAGCGCTCTGGGGCATGCGGCGTAGGAAATAGCGGCGGATCGTCGCGATTCGCGCGGTAGCCATGCTGGAGGACGGCCGTCGGCGTTATGTCGGCGGCCGCGGCATTTGTGTGGTGTCGGCGTGGTCGCTATCGGGCGGCCGCGGCGACCAGTTGCACCGGATTCTCCAGCACGCGCACGCGGCCGGCGTGCGTGTCGACTTCGACCATCGCCCCGAAGGGCAAGGTCAGGTTGTTTGGCACATGCCCGGCCGGGAAGTTCATGATCACCGGCACTTTCATTTCGCCGAAGTAATCGAGCAAGACCTGTTCGAGCGAGAGGCTCACTTCGTCGGGCTTCGGCTCGCAGTTGGTGAATTGTCCGAGGATCACCGCGGCCAGGCCGTCCAGCTTGCCGGCGGAGCGCAACTGGCACAGGAAGCGGTCGATGCGGTACGGCCGTTCGTCGATGTCCTCGATGAATAGGACGCGGCCGGCGGTTTCCATTTCGTAGGGCGTGCCCATCAGCGCGGCGATGAGCGAGAGATTTCCGCCGGTGAGGCGGCCGCGGGCGACGCCGGGCGAGACGACTTTGATCGGGGCGATGTCGCTGGGCCATTCGTATTCGAAGCCGGGCGGCAGCGGTTTGCCGGTTGGGTCGAAGTAGTCGGCGTTGCGGAGGGTGCGCCAGAAGTATTTCGCCGCGATCGGCTTGAGGTTGTCGTTGCTGCCGAGGCCCCACTGGGGGTTGGGCGTGTGGAAGGTGACGAGGCCGCATTTCTTTTGGATCGCCAGGTGCAGCGCGGTGATGTCGCTGAAGCCGATGAAGACCTTTGGGTTGTTGCGGATCACGTCGTAGTCGAGCTGATCGAGGATGCGCGACGCGCCGTAGCCGCCGGTGCCGGGCATGATGGCTTTGACCGTCGGGTCGGCGAAGGCCGCCATCAGCTCGGCGGCGCGGCGGTCGTCGGAGCCGGCGAGGTAGCCGCGATTGCGATAGAGGTCGTCGGGCACTTTGACGACGAAGCCCTCGGCTTCGAGCCGCTTGCGGGCCAATTCCATGCGCACGCGATCGAGCTTGCCGGCGGGGGCGACGAAGGCGATGGTGTCGCCGCGGTTCAGCGCGGGCGGGAGGATGGGCGCGAGGCGGTCGCGATCGGCGGATGGGGCGCATGCGCCGGCGAGGGTGAGCATGGTGAGGAGTCCGAAGAGGAGACCGAATGTGTAGTTAGAGTTTTCCCTTTGTAGAGTGGGCCGTGCCCACCACTTGCACCGCGTCATTTCGGCTCCAGTCGAGTATTTGTTTCCGCGCGATCCGCGTCGCGGCTGTCGCAGACGAAGGGCACATCACTCCGGTCGACGGGCAGCATGATCTCGCTCGGACCATAGTTTTCGTAGTAACTGATCGCAAGCATTGCGCCGCCCTCGTCCCACTCAAAGTGGCTCGGAAGTGCGAACGCTCCGTCGATGATTTGATAAATACGGCCAAATCGTCGGTCGAACAGGCGCAGCTCGCCGTCATCAGCAAGTGCGGCGTACCGTCCGGATGGAGAGATATCGAAATGGCCGACGCGCCCAAGCCTGCGAAACCCACAGTACAGGTCCGTGTAGTGGGCGAATTCTTCGATCGTGCCCGGTGGGTTGGCCTCCGCCACATGCGCGATGTGATAGCCTTGTCCGAGACTCTCCGTCGCGCAGCCCGCGAGGGCTGAGATAAGCGGTGCGAGTAAAACCAGACTGGTTCCGATCGGTCCGCAGGCTCCTATTACTCGGTTTATTGCGACTCTCCAGCCGGGCGAGCGGTTGTACGCGAGTTTGTTGGAAGGCATGCAGATAGGTCTGGTGCCGGCAAGCACTACGGAAAAACCAAGCAAGTTCGTCACTCTGCGCTGTGCCACACCCGGCTGGCACTGCGTTTGCGTCGCGCAAGCGTGTTTCACGTGAAACACGTTTGCCGGGCGGTGGGCAATCGTGTCCCGCGGCGAAGAGGCAGGGCGCGGAGTACCGCGGCCTGCCCTACGACGAGCTTGGGCGACAAACCGGCGAGACTGCGGTGATACCCGGAGACGCCGGTGCTACCTACGCGTTTCGTGTCGCGGCGGAGGCGGTTTCCCAGTAGTTCACGAGGTCGATGCGGGTGACGATGCCGGCGATCTTTGCTTCGCGGCGGACGATGACGCCGGTGTGGCCGCTCATGAGGATGCGGTAGATTTCGTCGAGGGTGGTGGTCGCGTTCACCTCGGGCAGGGCGCGGGCCATGATGTCGCGGACGCGGACTTCGCTGGGGTTGCGGCCTTCGTGGAGCAGGCGGGCGAGGGTGACTTCCTGTACGCCGCCGACGACGCGGTCGCCTTCGATGACGGGGCACTGGCTGATGCTCTGTTTGCGGAAGAGCTGGATCGCCTCGAGCAGCGTGTGGTCGGGCGAGAGGGCCAGCAGCGGGCGCTGCTCGAGCGAATCGAGCAGTTCGGCGGCGGTGGCGGGCTTGGCCGTTTCGTCGAGGAAGCCGAACTGGCGCATCCAGGCGTCGTTGAAGACCTTGCTGAGATAGTTCCTGCCGGTGTCCTGCACGATCGCGACGACGAAGTCGTTGGGCGTGAGCCGTTCGGCATAGCGCAGGGCGGCGGCGATGACCGTGCCGCAGGAGCCGCCGATGAGCAGGCCCTCGCGCTGGGCGACTTTTCGGGCGGTGAGGAAGCTCTCTTTGTCGCTGACGCGGACCCAGTCGTCGACGACGTGGCTGTTGAAGGTCTGCGGCACATAGTCTTCGCCGATGCCCTCGACCTTCCAGCTCGCGCCGTTTCCGCCGCTGAGGACGCTGCCGACGGGGTCTGCGCCGACGACGCGGACGCGTGGGTTGCGTT
>JALHOX010000317.1 GCA_022842805.1 Phycisphaerae bacterium
CGCGCGGGGGCGCAACCGCGGGGCGGGGGGTCTCGGGGGGGTTTGGGGTGGGGGGGGGGGGGGCGGGCTGGGGGGGGGGGGGGGGGGGGGGGGGCGCGGCCAGCATCTTCGCGGCGGTTGGCGTCGCGGCTACGCCGGAGATTTCAGCGGACTTTTTTTTTTCGAGCGAGCCGCCCGCGGCCGATCCGCCCCCGGCCAGCCCGGCGATGATCTGCTCGATCGACGACCACTCGCGCAGCTTGGCGAAGCGGACCATGGCCGCGTCGATCAGCGCCCGGCCGCTGCCGCTGAAGCGGACGTTGCGTCGCAGCTCCTCCACCACCGCAATCATCTGCACATAGTGCGAAAGCTCGAATTTGGCAGCCAGCGCCTCGAACTCGGCCCGCGCATCGCTGGGCAGCTCAATCTGATCGGCTGCGCCGCCGGCGCGAAGCAGCAGCAGGTTGCGCAACACCTCCACCAGCTCGCTGCAAAAAACTTCGAGGCTCTGGCCGCCGTTGAGGATCGCGTCGGTGGCGGCCAGCGTGGCGCCGGCGTCGGCCGCGGCGGCGCTGTTCAGCAGCTGAAGAAGCTGGTCATGCCGGGCCGGCGGCAGCATCTGTTCGAGCACGGCGAGCGAGAGTTTTTTGGGCGAGATCGAGAGCACCTGGTCGAGAATGCTGAGCGCGTCGCGCATGCTGCCGTTGGCCAGCCGGGCGATCCGCGCCAGGGCCGCGTCTTCCGCCGGAATGCCCTCGCTGGCGCAGACCCGCTGCAACGCGCCGGCGATGGCGGGCGCGTCGATATTCCGAAACGTGAAGCGCTGACAGCGACTCTGGATCGTGGCCGGCACCTTCTGGATTTCGGTCGTGGCGAGAATGAACTTCACATGCGCCGGCGGCTCTTCGAGCGTCTTCAGCAGCGCGTTGAACGCGCCGGTCGAGAGCATGTGCACTTCGTCGATGATGTAAATCTTGAAGCGCGCGCGGGCCGGGCGATAGGCCGCGTTGCCGCGCAGCTCGCGGATGTTGTCGACGCCCGTGTTGCTGGCGGCGTCGATCTCGATCACATCCAGATCCTGCCCCTCGGCGATGGCGTTGCACGAGTCGCATTTCAGGCAGGGCGAACCCGTCGGCCCGTCGCTGGCGAGGCAGTTCAGCGCCTTGGCCAGAATGCGGGCCAGCGACGTCTTGCCCACGCCGCGCGTGCCGGTGAAAAGATAGCCGTGGTGGATGCGACCGGCGGCGATGGCGTTTTTGAGGGTGGTGGCGATGGGGTCCTGGCCGACGACCTCATCGAAGTTTCGCGAGCGGTATTTGCGAGCAAGGACGGTATATGCCACGGGGCTGCTCCGCCCGCCGGCCGGGCCGGTTCGGGAGGTGAGAGGGCGAAAAAGTGTCCGAGGCTCAGGCCGGGTTTTCGTTGCACGTGGACCAAATCGGGTGAGCTGCTGCGTTCCCGCCCTGACCCGTTGTCCGACCGGCGCACTGCACCGGCCCGACCGTCAACGCCTCGGACGAGGAAGATCCTACGCGGATCGAGGAGCGGGGGCTACTCGCGCGCCGATGCGATTTGGTCGACGCCGGCCAAAACGGGCGTCGTGCGGCCGGCGTTGGGGCGGGCGACGCCGGGTGGTCCCCCGTCGCCGCCGCCGCCCGGGCAAACCTGCGGCGACAGGCCGGTTTTTCGCCCACGTTTGCTACACTGCGTCCATGCAGAATTCCCGGGTTACCGCCACGAATTCGCCCGAACTCTCGGTCGTCGTCCCCGTCTATTTCGAGGAAGACTCCCTCCCCACGGTCATTCCGCGCTTCCTCGAATCGCTCAGCAGCCAGCGCCGCTCTTTCGAAATGATCTTCGTCAACGACGGCAGCCGCGACCGCTCGGGCGAAATCCTCGACGAATTCGCCCGCAGAGACCCGCGCATCCGCGTGATCCACCTCGGCCGCAACTACGGCCAGACCGCCGCGATGATGGCCGGCTTCCTCGCCGCCCGCGCCGCGGTGACGGTCCCGCTCGACGCCGACGGCCAGAACGAGCCCGACGACATCGAGATGCTGGTCGACAAACTCGACGAAGGCTGGGATGTCGTCAGCGGCTGGCGAAAAGACCGCAAGGACGACTGGCTGCGCACGAATGTCAGCCGCGTCGCCAACGGCCTGATCGGCTGGGTCACAGGCGTAAAGCTGCACGACTACGGCTGCACCATGAAGGCCTATCGCACGCACCACATCCGCGACGCCCGCCTCTACGGCGAAATGCACCGCTTCATCCCGGTCTTTGCCAGCATGCACGGCGCGCGGATCACCGAGCAGGTCGTCCGCCATCACCCGCGCAAGGCCGGCGTCAGCAAATACGGCTACGGGCGCATCGTCAAAGTCGCGCTCGACATGATGCTGGTGCGCATGTTGCAGAAATACTCGACCAAGCCGCTGCACTTTTTCGGTCGCATCACGCAGATGGCGTGGGTTGGCTCGCTGGCGTGCTTCACCTTCGGCATCGTGCGGGCGGCCTATTCGCTCGACGCGTGGAAGGCGTTTTGGGGCAAGGCGCCGCTCGTCGGCCTGATCCTCTTCGTCTTCGGCGCCTTCATGATCGGCCTCGGCCTGGTCGCCGAGGTCGCCATGCGGGCGGCGTACGAATTCAACGGCGGGCGCTACTGGACCGAGCTGCGCCGCACCGGCTTCGGCCCCAGCGGCGACGAATGGACCTCCGACGGCGCCAGCACGCGCCCGCGCGAGGCGCGGGCGGACGAGGTTCGCGCCACGCAGGCGAGTTCCTAGCGCGAGGCTCGCCCGTCCAACGGCTGCAATCTTCACCGTGTCGGCGTCTTGCACGGATGCGAGGCGCGGCGGCGAGTTTCCAATTTCGGGAGGATCGACATGTCGCGACTGAATCGGCTCTTCGCAGGTGGGATCATGTTGCTGGTCGGATCGGCGTGGCTGACGGGCTGCGCTTCCTACACGACCCCGGGCGCCGGAATCTCCATGCAATCGCTCGCGAGCGCCGACGGCGACATTGCCGCTCGCTTCACGCGCCAACCGGCGGCGCCCTTCCCGGCGCGGCTGGCGGTCGCGCGGGTGCAGGCTGCCGGATATTCCTCTTACCGCCAGTCGAGCTATGGGCGAGGCGCATATTCGGTCGTCACGTCGCGCGACACCGAGACCGAGGCCGATTTCCAGCGGCTGGCCAAGCTGCCGATGATCGCCGCCATCGCGCCGCTCAACCGCATGATTCTGCCATCCGACCTGAAATCTGATCGCGACGTGCGCCTCGCCGCCGCTTCGCTGAAGACCGACATCCTGCTGACCTACAGCTTCGACACCGCCTACCGAATCGACGGGCGCGAGGTCGGCCCCCTCGGCGTGATCACCCTCGGCGCGCTGCCGATCGACGAAGCGATCGTCGACGTGACGGCGTCCGCCGCGCTCTTCGATGTCCGCACCGGGTTCGTCTACGGCGTGGCCGAGTCGACCGTGCAGGAGAAGCAACTCACGAGCGCCTGGAGTTCGCGCGATGCCGTTGACGATGCCCGCATTCGCGCCGAGCGCAAGGCGTTCGAAGGCCTGCTGACCGAGCTCGAAAAAACCTGGAAAGGCGTCGTCGAGCAGCACGCGGGAAAACAGGGCATCGGCGGCATGTGAGGCGCGATCGGGCCGCTCCGGCTTCGCTGCGCAGTGTCGAGTAACACGTATCAGGTTCGGACGCGGCGATCGCTCCCGCTCGGAAATAATCGCCGCCTCCGCCATAATCCAACGCTATGGCCTCTTTCGCCACCTTCACGCGTCTTAAGGACAAGGGTCTCGCCGCGCTGCGCGATGGCGACTTCGCCGTCGCCAAGCCCTATCTGGTGCAGGCCGCCGAATGCATGATCGAGCTTTCGGAGGAGAACAAAGACCCGCAGCTCAAGGCGGACCAGGAGCAATACGCTCGCGAATTGATCGAGATGGCGAAAGATTGCGACCGCCGCGCCGCATCGGGCGGAGAGCGCGGGGCGCGCCGGGATCGGGCCCATGACGGCAAAGGCGACGACGACGGGGCGGACGCCGGCGATTGGATCGTGCGCGAAAAGCCGAACGTGCGATTCAGCGATATCGCCGGGCTGGACGAGGTGAAGGCCGAGATCCAGCTCAAGATGCTCTATCCCTTTCAGCATCCCGAGCTGGCCCAAAAGTACGCCATCGACGTCGGCGGCGGAATGCTGCTCTATGGTCCGCCGGGCACTGGCAAGACGATGTTCGCCAAGGCGGTGGCGTGCGAGATCGAGGCGACGATGTTCGTCCTCTCTCCGGCGCAGATCATGAGCAAGTGGGTCGGCGAGGCGGAGCAGAATGTCCGCAAGCTCTTCGAGGCGGCGAAGGCCGAGCCGAAAGCGGTGATCTTCTTCGACGAGGTCGAGGCGCTGGTGCCCAGCCGCCGCGGCAGCCAGGATTCGCCGGTGATGCAGCGCGTCGTGCCGCAGATTTTGCAGGAGCTGGAGGGGTTCGATCGCAAGGCGGGCCGGGCCTTGCTCTTCATGGGTGCGACGAACGAGCCGTGGTCGCTGGATAGCGCGATGATGCGGCCGGGGCGGCTCGACACAAAGGTGTACATCCCGCTACCCGATGCGCCCGCCCGGTTGAAGCTGTTCGAGATCTATCTCGGCAAGCGGCCGATCGACGATGACGTGGATTTTGCGGAATTGGCCCAGATCACGAACGGCTATAGCGGGGCCGACATCAAGGCCATCTGCGCCCGCTCCGCAACCCGTCCGTTTTTGGAATCGGTCAGCGGGCAAACACCGCGTAGCATTCACATGGCCGACCTGCAGGCGGTGATCGCCGATACGCCGCCCTCGGTGCGGGCGGCGGACGTGCTGAAGTTCGATGAATGGGCCCGCGAAACGGGCGGATAATGCCGAATGAAGAATGCAAAATGCAGAAGGGGCGAGTGCGATAGCGAATAAAACCCGAAGCGAGCCGCGGGCTTCAGGCCGCGCGGACGCGCGATTCGCAGAACGCGCCCATACGTGCGAGACCTCGCTTCCGATGTACCACTGCTCCGCGAGCAATGATTTCGGGGACGCCCATCGATGCCTGTCGATTTTCTGAAACTACTCTCCGACCCCGACACGCTCGCCTTCCGCCTGCGCGGGCGCGATTGGCCGCGCGCGCTGCTTCGCGGGGCCGAGCCGGTGCCCGAAGGCTGGGCGGCGCTGGTCGAGAGCGAGCAGGGGGCGCAGCGGCTCTTCGCCCCGGGCGGCGCGATCGAAGTCGCGCCCAACGACGCGGTCACGCTGGTTCGGCGCACTGAGCACACGTTGGCCATCGCGCTTTCGGCGACCACCGCCGATCACGAGACCATCGAGACGCGC
>JALHOX010000318.1 GCA_022842805.1 Phycisphaerae bacterium
CCCTGCTGCGACAGGAGCTGATCCGGGCTCAGGAATACATGCGGGAGCGCGAAAAGGCCGCCAAGAACAAAGACGCCGCGAAGGACGACGAGAACGAGAACGAGAACGGCGGCAAGCGCTCAAAGGGGCGCGATCTGGAGATGGAGTCGATGGTGCGCGTCCTGAAGGGCGAATTGCCGCTGATGATCACGGCCAATCGTTCGCAGGACATCATGAGCGCACTGCGCCTGGCGGAGGAGTTCAAGTTTCGCCTTTGGCTCGACAGCGGCAGTGAGGCCTATTTGCTGCTCGATGAAATCAAGAAGGCCGGCGTGCCGGTGCTGGTGCATCCGCTGATGTATCGGGCCAGCGGCGAAATGAAGAACATGAGCTTTGAGACGCCGGCGCTGCTGCGCGACGCGAAGATCCCGGTCTACTTCACGAGCGGCTTTGAGGACTATGTGCCCAAGACGCGCGTCGTGCTGTTTGAGGCGGCCGTCGCCTCGGCGAACGGACTTACGCTGGAGACGACGCTGCGCATGTTGACGATCGAAGCGGCGACGCTGCTGGGCATCGACAAGCGCGTCGGCTCGCTCGAAGTCGGTAAAGACGGCGACGTCGCGATCTACGACGGCGACCCGTTTGAGTATGCCTCGCACTGCACGGGAGTGGTGATTGAGGGCGAAGTGATGAGCGACAAACCCCGGTAAGACCGTGAGACGGTGAAACGGTGATTCAAGCGGACGCCGGCGAGCCTCGTCGGCGTCTGTTTGTTTCACCGCTTCACCGTTACACCGTTTCACCATCGCGCATTGCCGGGCAAGCTGCACGGAAACCGGCAAGCGCGTGGGCGGCCTTAGCGGCGGCGGATGGCGAGGGCCGCGAGAGCCAGCAGCGCGAGGCTGGTCGGCTCGGGCAGGATCGCGATCGTCGTCACGCCCAGCAGCGTGCCGATGCTGCCGAGGCTGCTGGTCGAGCCGGTGCCGACGTTGATCGAGTAGAGGTCGTTGCCGTTTGAGAGCAGGCTGAGACCGCTGGGGGAGATATCGAAGCCGACATTATTGCCGACGTCGATGCCCAGCGGGCCGACCACGCTCGTGTTGTTGAACTGCGGCGCGCCGGTGTGCGTCACCAACGAGTCGCCGGCGCCGTCGATGCTGAGCAGCGTCGTGCTGGCGGTGCCGTCAACGTTGTTGGTGTAGGCGTTGGCGACCAGCGTGGTGAGCGGACCGCCCGCGGCGTTGACGATGGTGCCGTCGCTGCTGACGAGGCCGGCGTTGCCGCCGGTCGAGCCGGCGGTGTTCGTGCTGGGCGTGATGCGGAAGTTGCCGCCGTTGATGCCGAAGACGCGCAGACGGTCGGCCTGCGGGTTGAAGTCGGCGTCGGTCGGGCCGTTGATCGGCGACTGCGGCGCGACATCGAGCGTGGCGACGCCTGTCAGGGGGTTAATGCGGTAGAGGTTGCCCGACGTGGCCATGCCATACATCTGGCCGTTCACCGGATAGAAGTCGATATCGACGATCGACTCACCGGAGCCCAGGCCGCTGATGGCGGGAGAGGTGCCGAGCACGGTGCTGGGCGACGAGTGGTCAAAGGCGACGAGTTGCTGGGACTGGGTCAGGCCGTAGACGGTCTCGGCTGTCGCGGTGGCCATGCCGACCGCGGCGAGCAGCCCGGTAGCCACAAGAATCTTTCGCATACATCCTCCGGAAGATAGGGATTGCGCAGCGAGGGCGCGAAGGCCGCGCAGGCCCACCCGTTGCGGGCTGAAAACAGTGCACGGATCCAGCGGCAACGCGCCGCCGCCCGCCCCCGACGCGGGTAGTACGCACCTTGCGGCGGGCCCGGATTCAGTTTTGGACAGGAAAAATCGCGAGGAGTGTCGGCCGATACCGTTCGGAGCGGCGCGCCGGCGTCAGAGGCGACACGCGTCGTCGTCGCAGCGCCCGGCCAGGCGATAGCGGTTGGCCGCTACCCAGCCATAGGCCCATCTCCCGATCTGGGTCAGCCCGGGCACGCGATAAAGGAGTGCGGGATAGCGGTAGAACGGCAGGCGTCGCGCGACGTGATAGACCGCGTCGGCGCCCACATGCACTGTGCCGTCGGCCATCACCAGCCGCATGCCCGTGTTCAGGTCGGCCCGCGCCAGTTGCGGAAATCGCTCGAGCAGATCGCCGCTCGACCGCGGCACGAACTCGAACACGCCCGCGCGGTCCTTTTTGCGAATCCACTCCACTTGGCGCCTGCAAAAGCGGCAGGAATCGTCGTAGACGATTGCGGCCGACGCGACGCTGGAACGGCGCCCGGAATCCGTAGTGGCGATGCTCATCGACTTAATTCTAGCGCGTCGCCCCCCTTCCGCCCCGCCGCCGGTCGGAGCTAGTGAATCAGCATTGCGTCGCCGAAGCTGTAGAAGCGATATCGCTCGCGAATCGCCTCGGCGTAGGCGGCGCGGATCCGCTCCGGCGACGAAAACGCCATCACCAGCGCCAGCAGGGTGCTCTCGGGCAGGTGGAAGTTGGTGATGAGCGCGTCCACGATGTGGAACGTCGCCGGGGGATAAAGGAAGAGGGCGGTCTCGTCCACGATGTCGGCGGGCGGTGCGGCCGCCGCCCACTCGGGCCGGCGCGCCAGTGATTCGAGCGTGCGACAGGCCGTCGTGCCGACTGCAATCACGCGACCGCCGGCGGCCTTTGTCTCGCGAATCGCGCGAATGGTGTCGCCCGGAATGCAGTAGGTCTCGCTGTGAATCTTGTGCTGCGTCAGGTCATCGACATCCAGCGGAGCGAACGTGCCCAGCCCGACATGCAGCGTGACGCACGCGCGACGTATTTTTCGGTCCGCGAGCTTGCTCAATACTTCGGCCGTGAAGTGCAGACCGGCGGTCGGCGCGGCGACCGAGCCGGGGACTTCGGCATAGACCGTCTGGTAGCGCTCTCGGTCGGCGCTCTCCAGCATCGCGCGTGCATCGTCACGCCGACTGGCGCGGATGTAAGGCGGCAGCGGCACTTCTCCGGCTTGTTCGAGAACGGTGGCGGCGTTTCGCGGCTCGATCGGCACGACGCGCCATTCGCCGCGCGCCCCGCGCGCAATGAGCCGCAGGCGACACGGAGGCTGTGAACCGATGACTTGCACGATTTCGCCGGACCGCAGTCTGCTCGCGGGTTTGAGCAGGACGATCCATCCGTCCGGCGACTCGCGCAGAAACAGGCCCTCGATGCGTCCGCCGCTGGACCGGTTGCAGAAGAATCGCGCGGGCACGACGCGCGAGTTGTTGGTGACGAGGAGATCTCCCGGTTTCAAGAGCTCCGGAATATCCCGAAACCGATGATGGTGGAGCGCCGCGTGTGATCGGCCCATGACGAGCAACCGGGAGGCATCGCGCGGCTCGGCGGGGACGCGCGCGATCAACTCGGGCGGCAGTTCGTATCGCAGTTCGTGACGTTTCATCTCGCGTATACTTCGCATTGGCGAGCGTCAGGATGTCGCTCGCGATTTCCAAGGATCGTCCGCAGAACGGATTCTCCATGCCTACACAACACGCGCAGGTCGAGATCGACCTGTCGCGGGTCTATGCCAACGCAGAACAGATCCGACGCGAGACTGGCGTCGAGATTAAGCCCGTCATCAAAGCCGATGCTTACGGACTCGGCGCAGGGCGGGTGGCGAGCGTACTCGCACCGCTCGCTCATGAATTCTGCTACTTCTCGCTGAACGAAGCGCAAGCGGTGGGACGTCCCGGACTGATCCTCGGGCCGCCCTTCGGAGACGCGGAAGAATACAAGAAAATTCGCGTTCGTCCCACTGTTTCGAATTTGGAACACCGGGAGCGCTTCCGACGAGTACCGTCGTCGCTCGAAATAGACACCGGAATGCAGCGTTTCGGTTGTGACCTTCCGGAAATTGAGAAACTTCTGCGCGACAGCGCGACGGAAGACATTTGGACGCATGCGTGCAGCCTCGGCGCGGTCGAACGCTTTCTGGCGGCGACGCGCGGCATTGATTTGCCCAAGCACGCCGCCTGCTCCTCTCTTCTCCACGAGCCGCGGGCCCGGCTGCACGCGGTCCGCCCGGGCATCGCACTCTATCGCGGCGCGGTGCAAGTCTCGACCAGGCTTGCAGTTGCGCGCGATACTTATGGACCTGCCGGCTATCGCGGATTCCAATCCAACAGAGTGGGCGTGATCCTGATTGGATACAGTCACGGGCTCAGAGCGGCCCGCATTCGGATCAACGGCAGGCCGCAGCAGATGCTGGAGGTCGGCATGAACACCGCATTTGTGTCGCTGGACCCTGCTGACAAAGTCGGCGACGAGGTTACTCTGCTGGGCAACGGAATTACGGAGCAACAGGTCGCTGAGGACATCGGCGGCCGGGAGCATGAGGTGCTCTGCCGTTACTGCCGGCTGGGCGAGCGAACTTACCGCGAATAACCCCGCCCCACACCATCGACCGAGGCGCGAGATGTCGAACCCCCATGAATCCGGCTACGCCACCCCCGGCAACGCGACGCAGAAATCGGTCACCTACGCGGGCTATCTGCGCGTCGATGATCTGCTGAAGCTGCAAGTCCCGCGCTCATCGCCCGCCGAACACGACGAAATGCTTTTCATCGTGATTCACCAGGTGTACGAGCTTTGGTTTAAGTGCCTTTTGCACGAGCTGGACAAGGTCTGCGACGATCTGCGGCGCGGCAATCTGCATGGGGCGATGACGACGTTCAAACGCGGCCGCACGATCATGAAAACGCTGGTCGGCCAGCTCGACATCCTGGAAACCATGACGCCGATGGAGTTCAGCAGCTTTCGCGACCGGCTGGAGTCTGCCAGCGGGTTTCAATCGGCCCAGTTTCGGGAGCTGGAGTTTTTGCTGGGCTACAAGCGGCCCGAGTACCTGAACTACTTCGAAGCCGGGTCGTCGGGGGCCGTGGCACTCGCGCGGCGGTTAAGGTCGCCTTCGGTGTGGGATGCGTTCCTCGATTTCCTCGCCAAGCGCGGCCACCCCATTCCGTGTGCGGCCCTGGAGCGAAACCCGGAGGCAGCGACCGAACCCGACGAGCAGGTGCAGGAGATTTTGTTCAAGCTCTACAAAGCGGAGACGGAACTGTCGCTGCTATTTGAATTGATGGTGGACTTCGACGAAGGCTTGCAGGAGTGGCGCTATCGGCACGTGAAAATGGTCGAACGGACGATCGGCTTTAAGCCCGGCACCGGCGGCAGCAGCGGGGCGGAATTCTTGCGCCGCACGCTGTTTCGATCTGTTTTTCCGGACCTTTGGGCGATTCGGCATCGCCTGTAGACGACCGCCGGGCGTTGGGGGCGATGGGCGGCGGGGCCCCCG
>JALHOX010000319.1 GCA_022842805.1 Phycisphaerae bacterium
ATCGCAACAATCGTGGCGGCGGCGGTGGATTCGACGGCGGATTCAATCCGTTCTTCCGTGGCGGATTCCCTGGCGGCGACTTCGGCGGATTCCGCCCGATTCAGGCGCAGCCCGCGGGCGGCGACGGCAACCGTCGTCGCAACACCGGACGAAACACCGGCCGGCGCGGCGCCTGGCGGATCGAGCGCGCTCCGCGCGGGCTGATGCTCGACCCGATCGATCTGCTCGAATCGCCGGCCTATGTACCGACGGTCCCGTCGGTCGCGGCCTCGCCCGTGTCGCCGATGCTGGTCGGCTTCTTGCTCGAAGAGGGCGGACGCGAGGCGATCGAGGCGGCCCGTCTGCGGCTCGCCGCGGCCCGCGATCCGGCGAGTTTCATGGAAGATGTTCCGCGGCTCGTGGCGCTGGCTGATCCGCCGGCGGATGCGGCCGCCAATGTCGATGCTCCGGTGCAGCAGCCGCGTCGCGCGTTTGGCGCCGATCGCGCGGCGCCCGCGAGCGCTCCCGCGAACCCGGCCGACATCGCCGCGGGCGTTGCCGGTGAGTTGCAGGGCGCGGTGACGGCGGCCCCGCTGGGCGCGCGTCAGATCATCGTGACCGGCGATGAGGCGGACATTGCGTTCATTGAGTCGATCCTGCGGCTGATGGAGAACACGGTCCCCAAGCCGACGATTGAGATTTTCCCGCTGACCAATTCGAAAGCCGCAGTCGTCGCGGAAGTCGTCACCAAGACGATGACCGACTTCATCGAGAGCGGCGGCGGTTCGGGTCCCGAAGACCGCTTCAGCATCAGCGCTGAGGCGCGGAGCAACTCGCTGATCGTGTCGGCCTCCGAGCGAAACATCGAAGTCCTGCGGGATCTGATCAGCCAGATCGATGATCTGACCGTGGATGGTCAGACCGACTTCAAAACGATCACGCTGGACAACGCCATCGCCAGCAACGTCGTCGCGCAGTTGAAGCCGGCGATCGAACGGTTGAATGCGATTCGGCAGGTGCCGACCGAAGCTCAGCCTTCGGTTCAGGCGCTTCCCAGCACCAACGGCGTGCTGGTCATCGGCACTCCCAAGGACATCGAAGAAATCACGCGGCTGGTCGGCGCGCTCGACGTCAAGATCGAAGATAAGACCGCCGCCGCCGAGTTCAGCCGGGCGGAGGTCGTGCTGATTCCGCTCAAGAACGCGATCGCCGAAGAGGTCGCCAAGACGCTCACCGACTTGATCGATGAGCAGCAGACGCTCGCGCGTGAGGCCGCGAGCGCCGAGGGCGGCGCGGGCGCCAAGCCCTTCGTCCGCAAGTTGAAGCTGAAGCTGGCCGACGGGCGCGAGTTGTCCGACCTTGACCTCGAAAAGCCGATCAAGATCGTGGCGGAGAAGGGCACGAATTCGCTGCTCATCTTCTCCTCCAACAAGAATCTCGAGCCGTTAAAGGAAATCGTCGGCGTGTTCGACACGCTGCCCGAGGGCATCGACACGGGCGTTCGCGCCTTCGTGTTGAAGTATGCCAAGGCCGAGTCGGTGGCGACGTTGCTCGAAGATGTCTTCACGTCGGGTAAGGGCGCTCTGCGTCGTCCCGCCGAAGGCTCGGGCGACTCGGTGGATAAGGGCGTCCTGCCGCCCATGCCGCCGGCGCTTTCCGCGCGCGGTTTGCCGTACAACGTGTCGGTGACGCACGACGTGCGCAGCAACACGGTGGTGATGATCGGCCAGAAGGACGCGCTGCTGCTCGCGGGCGGCCTGATCGCTGAGTTTGACAAGCCCGCCGCGCAACTGGGGCAGGCGGCGCGCATTATCGAGCTGAAAAACGTCGCCGCGACCAAGCTCGCCGAGCAGCTCACCGACCTGCTCGAGAAGCGGGCGCAGGCGCTGGGCGAAGACGGCAACGAAGCCCGCGACAGCGCGGTGGTCGTGCCCGAGGATCGTTCGAATCTCCTGGTGGTCTTCGCCTCGCAGGAGATGTACGACATGATCGAAAACCTGGCGCAGCAGCTGGATAGCGCCACGAGCTACACCACGATCGACACGCGCCTGCGGGCGTTGAAGTTCGCCGACTCGGCCAAGCTGCAGGAATCGCTGCAGGAGATCTTCGACAAGAAGAAGGAGTCGGAACCCGGCAACGAGCCGAAGAACACGCTGCATGTGCTGGCCGATCCGCGCACGAACTCGCTCGTGCTCACCGGCACGCGCGACTTTTTGAGCGAGGCCGAAAAGCTGATCGCCCAGTTTGATGTGGAGTCGAGCGGGTCGGTCGAGGTCGCGGTGATCCCGGTGCAACTCAGCAGCCCGACCAGCATCGCCAAGCTGGTCGACGAACTGATTACTAAGAGCCGCCCGGCCGACTCGGCCGCCGGCACGCCGGTCTATGTCGCCGCCGATCCGGTTTCGGGCAATCTGCTCGTCGCCGCCGCGAAGGAAGACCTGGCGCAGATTCGCCGCTGGGTCGATCTGCTCGACAAGCCGCGCGAGATTGGCCTGAAGACGGCGATCATCCCGCTGCAGCGGGCCAAGGCCGAAGACTTGTCGGAGCAGATCAACGAACTCTTCACCGGCAGCGGCGGCGAAGGCGAGACCGAACTGGCGATCGCACATGACGCCATGACCAACTCGATCATCGCCGTCGGCCCGCCCAACCTGGTCAGCGAGGTCGAGCGCATGGTCGTCAGCCTCGACACGACCGACGCCCGCGGCGGGGCGCAGGTCCGCTTCTTCCGTCTCGAACAGGCCGACGCCGAGTCGGCCGCTGATCTGCTGAGCGCCATCCTGGAAGGCCGCGGCGGCGCCGTTGGCGGCGGGACCGGCGGAACGGGCGGCGGGGCGCAGTCCGAGGCGGCCAAGCAGGTAATGATCATTTACGAGCGCCTGAATCCGGGCGCGACGACCGAGATGCTCCGCGCCATGCGCGATCAGATCATCATCACGGCCGACACGCGTACCAATCAGCTCGCGGTGACGGCGCCGCCCGACAGCATGCCGCTGGTCGAGTCGCTGGTCAGCGCGATCGATATCCCGCCGCGCTCCGACAAGATCGAGGTCTTCCCGCTGCGAAACTCCGACGCCGGCCAGCTGGCCGAGACGCTTCGCGAACTGTTCGACGAGGCCGGCGGCGCGGGAACGGGCGGCGGACAAGGCGGCGGTACGGGCAGCGCCGGCGACGACCAGCAGCGCCAGCTCACCTTCGCGGGATCGAGCGGCGGCGGCATTCAGGACGTCTCGTTCAGCGCCGACGTCCGCACCAACTCGATCATCGCCGCGGGCACCCCGGGCTATCTGCAACTGGTTCGCGAGCTGGTCTATCAGCTCGACACGCAGCCGATCGAAGAGCGCAAGACGATGGTCTATTCGCCGCGCAACATCCCGGCGGCGGAGCTGGCCGCGAGCCTGCGCGACTACAGCGAGGCCGAGCAGGCCCGACTCGAATCGCTTGGCGACGAGATTTCGGCTCAGCGCAAGCAGGAGCGCGAGATCGTCGCGATCGACAACGAAGAGGCCAATCGCGTGATCTTCGCCTACAGCCCGCGCTTTGAGAGCAATGTGCTCGACATCCTGCGCGAGCTCGATCAGCCGCCGCCGCAGGTGTCGATCGAAGTGCTGATCGTCGAAGTGACGCTGGGCAACGACCTTGAGCTCGGCATCGAGTTCAGCGGTCAGGACCTGGCCTTCACCCGCGCGGGCCCGGATGACACGACCTCGTTCGACGTGGTCGGCGGCACCGACGTCGGCGCCGGAGGCAGCGGCCTGGGCGGCTTCACCTTCGCCATCACCGGCGCGGAGTTCGATTTCCTCTTCCGCGCTCTGCAGACGGAAAGCCGGCTACAAGTGCTGAGCCGTCCGCAGATCGTCGCGACGGACAATCAGGAAGCGACGATCGAAGTCGTCGATGACGTGCCCTACGTCAGCGGCACGGGTACGACCTTCGGCGGGCAGGTGCAGACGCAGGTCGCGCGGCAGGACGTCGGCATCACGCTGACCGTCACGCCGCAGATCAACCCCGACGGCTTCGTGCGGATGGAGATTTTGCAGGAAGTATCGGACTTCACCGATTCGACGGTGCAGGTCGGCCCCGGCGTCACGGCTCCGGTCTTTTTCCGTCGTCAGCTTGAGACGACCGTGACCGTGCGCGACAGCGAGACGATCGTCCTTGGCGGCCTGATCACGTCTCGCAAGACCAACAGCGAGAGCAAGGTGCCGATCATTGGCGACATTCCGATTCTGGGCAGCGCGTTCCGCTTCCAGCAGGATTCGCAGACCCAGACGGAGCTGCTCGTGGTGCTGACGCCGCGCGTGATTCGCACCGTCGAGGATTTCCGCGAAGAGTCGATCGCGCAGCGCGACCGCACCGGCGACCTGCCGGGCGAGATTTTGACCAACCCGCTGCTCAATCGGTTGCGCGTGCCGCCGGAGCAGTTGAACCCGGCCGATCAGGACGGCGTCTTCGGCTCGTTCCAGCCGGAGCAGCGCGAACGTCGCCCCTATACGCGCGAGTTCCCGGCGGAGCCGTTGCCCGAGAACGAGCAGCCGGCCCGCACGCGGACCAACGAGACCGCGGCCCCGCCCGCGCCGCGTAAGCCGACCTACGACCTCCCGATTCCGGCGGGCTATCGCGCCCGCACCGGAGGATGATGTGATTGCGTCGCGCCCGTTTCGGGTGATCATGCCTGTGGTGTTTTCGGCGGCGCTGCTGGCGCTCGTCGGCTGTCAGGCCTTCACCCCGCGCGGGCCGAACGAGATCGATCCGCTCTCGATTGAGACGCGCGACGACATCGTCCAAGTCGTCGCGTATTGGCCGCAGACGGCCTGGACCTACGACTCCGACGGCAACCCCAAGGGGATCCGGCCGGCGGTTTACTTCGTCAGCGGTCAGTTGCAAAAGGGCGCGTTTGTGTCGGGGCCGATCACGATCAGCGTCTCGGAGGTATCCGAGGGTGGCGCGGGCGAACGCTCCGGGTTCCGGCTGCTGCACGAGTGGCGTTTCGATAGCGCAGTTCATCGCAGCTTCCGCATCGCCAAGAAAGCGATCACGGGCTACTACTACGGCTTCCCGCTCGATTTTCCGCCGGGCGTCGACGTGACGGGCAAGGAAGTCGAGATTGTCGTTGCATATCGCCGCAGCGATGGGCGCGAGATCAAGTCGACGCCGAAGCGCGACCAGGCGCTGGCCTTGCGCTGGCCCCGCACGTCTCCGGTCAGTTCGCCGACGCCGCGCTCAAGCCGGTCGCGGTCGCTGGCCGCGGCCGATCGACAGCG
>JALHOX010000320.1 GCA_022842805.1 Phycisphaerae bacterium
TATCGCTATTTGAGCTTTCCGTTTAACAAAAACTGTAACCCGATCGTGCCCGATGAACGCCACGCCGACGCCTGCCAGCGGGCGCTCTTGGCCGAGGCCGCCTATGAGATTGGCGGCGCTGCGGGATTGCAGAAGCTGCACCCGTTGCTGATGCAACTGGGCGAGGGCAAAGTCGCGGAAAAGCTCGACGCTCTCGCGGCCGAAGCCGGGCTCGACGCCGCCAAGCTCCGTGCTGCGATGGAGGGGACTGCGGCGCGGGAAGGGGTTGATGCTGATGTACGGGCCGGGCAGCGCACCGGGTTGCAGGGCATCCCCTACGTTTTCATCAACGGCAAACGCATTCCGCGTTCCAACTATCGCGATCTGCCGATCCTGAGGGCGTTTCTGGAAGAGGCCGCCAAGGCCCGTTAGCGATCAGCAGCGGGTCATGAGGGCCGCGCAAAGAGCTCGCTAATTCCAGCCCCGCCGGCGTCCGCGCTCTCGCAAAACGGCGCGGCGTCGCTACGCTTTGGCCTCTCCAGCCAGCGAGGATTTTGGAATGAAGCTGCTCAGCGCCAGGTTCGCTCTTGCATTTTCTTTTGCCGCCGTCGCCTTTGCTCAGAGCCGCGTCAATGTGGTCTGGCAGGACAACATCGGCCACCAGCGGCATCTGCATCGGGCCAATCCGAGCCATCCGACGGTGATGGACTCCGCCCGCTTCACCACCAACCGCACCGGCGCCCCGCTCAGCCTGCCCAAGGAAGAGGGGGCGTTCAGCTTTGTGGTCTTCGGCGACCGCACCGGCGGCCCGATCGAGGGCGTCTCGGTCCTGGCCGATGCCGTGCGCGATGTGAACCTGCTGGAGCCGGATTTCGTGATTACCGTCGGCGACTTGATCGAGGGCTATAACCAGGAGCCGCAGTGGCTGGTGCAGATGAGCGAGTTCAAGGAGATCATGAACAAGCTGATCTGCCCCTGGTTTCCGGTCAGCGGCAATCACGACGTCTATTGGCGCGGCCCGGCCGGCATGAAGCCGCCCGGCGAGCATGAGAAGAACTACGAGCTGCACTTCGGCCCGCTTTGGTACGCCTTTAGCCATAAGAACTGCTGGTTCATCGCGCTGCACAGCGACGAAGGCGATCCGGTCACCGGCGAGAAAGCGATTCAGAAGCCCAACTGCCAGAAGATGAGTCAGGCTCAGTTCGACTGGCTGAAGGCCACCCTCGACAAGGCCAAGGGCGCCGACCACGTCTTCCTGTTCCTGCATCATCCGCGCTGGCTGGGCGGCAACTATGGCGACGACTGGAACAAGGTCCACGAATTGCTCAAAGCGGCAGGCAATGTGACGGCGGTCTTCGCCGGCCACATTCACCATATGCGCTATGACCCGCGCGACGGGATCGAATATGTCACGTTGGCGACGGTCGGCGGCGGCCAGGAGTCGCTGGTGCCCGACGCCGGCTTTCTGCATCAGTATCACATTGTGAATGTCCGCAAGAACCAGATCGCGCTGGCGGCCATGCCCGTCGGCGAAGTGATGGATGTGCGCGAGATCACCGGCAAGCTGCACGAGGAGTGTGCCGCGCTCGCCCAGCAAAAACCCGCGATCGAGGGGCGCATCCGCATCGAGGCTGACGGCAGCGCCGCGGGTCGCTTTAGCGCCAGCCTGACCAATACCGCGACCACGTCGCTCTATGTCACCGCCACGCTGGACACGCGCGACAGCCGCTGGAGCTTTGGCCCGGACCACGAGCATCACATTGTCGCCCCCGGCGCGAAGCAGACCTTCACCTTCGACGTCGCTCGCCTCGCCGGCTCGCTCGACGACGCGTTTCGGCCGATCGAGCTGGTGCTATCCCTCGAGTATCTCGCCCCCGGGCATCGCTATCGCGTTCCCGAAAAGCGCGTGGATGTGCCCCTCGATGTCGACTATTCCAGCCTGCTCGCGCGGCCGGCGGACAATCACGTTTTGAGCTGCGACGGCGTCAACGATCACGTCGCGATCGACAACGACGCCTTCACCCTGCCCGACGGGCCCTTCACGCTCGAATGCTGGATGCGGGCCCGCGCCTTTGGCGAGCGCACCGGCCTGATCACCAAGACCGAGACCAGCGACTATGGCATCTTTGTCAGCAACGGCGAGCCCGGTTTTTCGGCCTATATCGGCGACCGCTATGCCGAGGCCAAGGCGGGGAAGGCGCTGCTGAAGGTCGGTCAGTGGCACCACGTCGCCGGCGAGTATGACGGTGCTTCCGTGCGCGTCTATGTCGATGGCCAGCTCGTGGCGAAGACCGAGCGCAGCGGCGCGCGACGCAGCAACGATCTGCCGTTGATCATCGGCGCTGATGTCGCGCGCCGCGGCGGCGCTACGTCGCACTTCCACGGCGAGATCGACGAAGTCCGCCTTTCCTCGGTCGCCCGCTACGGCGACGAAGCCTTCACCCCGGCGCGGCGCTTTGAGCGCGACGATCAGACGATCCTCCTGATGCACATGGATCGGCAGTTGGGGCCGTGGCTGGTGAATGATGCAGTCAGCGGCGGATCGCCGATGCAGATTCGCTTGCAAGATGGGGCGAAGCTGGAGCCCGCGCGCGATTGATCTACTTTCGTCGTCTCTTGAACCGGTTGGCAAACGCGCCCGCGCTACCGGACTGCCGAAACAAAACAGCCGACCTCGATCGAGGCCGGCTGTCGGGTGCGTTTGGATCAGGGGGAGCTTGGGGAGCTCGAGCGGAGCGTGCTTAGAAGTTCACGCTGAGGTCGAAGTTCGAGGCGACCAGCTTGGCCTTCGTCAGCGTGATGTAGGGGTTCTCGCTGATCTTCGTCACGGTCAGCGGGGCCGAACCGATGAGGTTCAGAACCGGCGAGCGACCCGGGGTCACGCCATCTTCCGGAACGCGCAGGAGGTGGCCGCTCCAGTTGCAGATGTACGCACCGGGCGTGCTGATCGACTCGAACGCGAAGGTCGCGCCGATGTCGTTGCAGGTTGTCTGACCGGTGAAGTTCTGAGTGTTGGTCGTGTTCATTTCGATCACTCCTTGGTTTGCGATAAACGCGGAACTCGTGATTTCGCCGAACCTAGTCGACGTTGGACGGACCACGCCGCAGCCGCGCCCGGCCGCTGCCGACAGCCGTCCACGCACCGGGGCCGGGTGTCGGTCAGGGCGGGACGCTGCCCGCGGCGGCTCGCGTGCGATCTCGCAGCGCTGACCATCCGGCTTTTCGATCGGAACCCGCACCAGAATCCTGAACTTTCCTCGCAATTTTTTGGGACGCGGCGCATCGTCTGCGCCGAACCCGCGGTGCGCGGCGCAACCTTCGCGCAACGACTCCCCCCAACCCTCGACGCTAGGAATCCCCACGAGCCGTGCGGCTGATTGAGCGGCGCAAGCGTCGCGCCTCGACCAACGCCGCAGAGTCCTGGAGACCTGGAGAACGCGATCGGGTGAACGGAGGAGTGGGGGAATTGTGACCGCGCGCGTCATCGCGCGCGGATGCGACCCCGGCGTTTTCCCCCGAACCATGCCGACGCTGCGAAGTGAGACGCTCGCGATTTCAGCCTAGCTGGGCCAACGCACGCCGGCGCGGCTCATGGCCGGGCGCGTGTCAAACGTCACTCCCAGCTCGATCTCGCCGTCGCGGGTGTCGGCGTGGATGCAGGTGCGAACGATCCGCGCCCAACGGCGGGTCCGCAATCCGAATGCGCCGCTGCGGTCGGTCGGGGGCGTCGCGTGTAGTTCGTATTGCTGCCCTTCCGCCAGCCCAAAGCCGAGGGGAACGCGCAGCCGCATCCCGGTCGCGGAGACATCGCGAAATTCGGCCCGCGTGACCGGGCGGCCGATCGAATCGACCAGCCAGATCCAGCCGTTCAGCTCCGCCCGCGGCGCGATGCGGCGCTCGTTGGCCGACGTGGAATGGGGTGCTTCCAGCAGAGACGTGCTCATCGCGGATCTCCAGCAGCGCCGATCTCTCGGCGAGATGCAATCGACAGCTCGTGTGCGCGGCGCCTACGGACGACGAACGTCGTCTTTCAGCGGATCCTGCTCGTCGTCGGCGTCGCTGAGGCCGAACTCGCGCATCCACGCGTCCGTGTCGCCTTCGGTCAGGCCGCTGCGTTTTTCGCGCGGCTCGCGCGGCGTTCGCGGCTGATCGGCCTGGGCCAGGTCGTTTCGCAGTGCGGCCCAAAATTCAGCCGATTCGACCGCCGTCGCGCCGCGCCGGCGGGCCGCCCGTTGGACCTCGCGGTCGCTGCTGACGACGGTCATTCGCCGCGCGGCGGTGCTGGCGTCGATGATCTCGAAGATCACCGCGTCAGCCGTGAACTGCCCTGCATAACGAACCGAAACAACGCCTTTGTCTATCTGCTCCGCGAAGCCGTCTGCCGGCTTGCGGCCATCAAACACGATTTCCACGCGTTCCTTGCGGCGCTCGGCCCAGACTCCGAGGAAGTGCACGAGCTGCGCGCGTCCGGGCGGTCGAGATGGGTCGTCGAGCCCGCGCGCGGCAAAAAGCAGATTATTGCCATCGACCAGGACGGGCACGCCGACGCTCCCGCAGGACAGTCATGCTAACACGCCGCGAAGGGAGCGTAAACGAAAATCGCACGCTTCGAATGGCGAGGCGACGTCGCGATAGCCGACGCTCGTTTCGTGGGGAGGTCGGGGCGCGGTGCCGCTTGGGCGGGATTTGGAGATCGCGGTCGATCGGGGACCGGAGTCTGCGAGTCATTTTAAGTGCGGATTCTCTTCTATGGTGACAGGGAGTCATTTATTATCAGACTTGTCGGCCAATCGGCGGTGGAATGCCCGTTGCGTCGGCGAGGCCAAAATCGCACAAGTGCTGACGAGCATTGCGGTGGGCGGCGCGAATAAGTTTGCGGGTCGGAGAGATATGCCGTGCGCTGGGCGATGCGCGGTGCGGCTCTCGGTGCGCCCTTGCGGCGATATCGACCCACCCGTTAGCTTCTGCCCGCGCGGGTGGAAGGCGGACCCGGGCGATTCAGACCCCCAAACTTTCAGCAAGGATCGGAGTGCATCACATGCAGCGTTGGATTGTCGGCCTGATGGTTGGCCTGCTCGGCGTCGCGACGGCTTCGGCCCAGGCCCCGGCCAGGAAGGCCGACCGCGGGATCGTGCTCGAGGGCGAGAACAAGATTCGTTACATCCTGAAGCAGCTGGAGCTCAACCCGACGCAGACCGCCGACGCCGAGTCGCTGCTGGCCGTCTACAGCGAGCAGATGA
>JALHOX010000321.1 GCA_022842805.1 Phycisphaerae bacterium
GACGGCCTGAGCGAGCCACATCGTCGGTCCCAGCAGAGCCGCGCGTAACAAAGTTGGCTTAACGGTGGCGCGCATGATGCTCTTTCCGACGCAGACTTGAAGAGCGGCGGACGGAACTCCGCGGCGATTTCCGGACCCACAGTTAGCCTAGCAAATCGCGCGTCGGGGGCCGAGAGAATTTTTTGAAACCGGCGCAGCACTGCGGCAGCGGTTCTAAAAGGTCGCCACAGACGATTTTCCGCGGACGCAGCGGACGAAATCCGCCGAACGGCTTTGGATCGTGCAATGTCCGACGCCGCAATGGTCGATAGGGACTCGGGACCATGATCGCTTCGTATTGACGGGAGCGCGCCGGTGAACGCCGAGAACCGATTCGAAAACGAGCCGCAGCCACAAGTCGCCATTGCGTCGAGCGACGAGAGTTACGACCGCATTGCGTTGGCGCGGGTGGCGTGCGCGTCGCTGGGGGCGACGCTCGTGGTGTGGGCGCTTTCGGGGCCGGTTGTCGCGCGCTTGGTGACGGGCGAACCGCCGAGCTTGCGGGTGTTTCAGCAAGGATTCTTCGCGTTGCTCTTTGGGGCCGGATTTCTGTGGCTGCAAGCGAGATTTCGAGACTGGCCCTGGGCGATCTCGACCTGCAACGCAATCGCGGGCCTGATCATGTTCGTGACGTTTCTGGCGGCGAGCGTGGGCGGCATCAGCACCGTCGCGTCGGCGCTGCTCATCTTCGCGCCGTTCGCGACGCTGGCGACCTGGATGGCGCGTCCGAGCGTCGAGCGGCCTCAGCTTGATTTGACTCCGACGGTTCCGGCACCTACCCCGGAACCCGCGGCTTCGGCGGCCCCTCCGGCCGACGCAGCCCCCGGCCTGCCCGCGCTGCGCCGCGCCCCGCGCGACGATAGCTAAGCTATTATAAGATATAGCTTTAGATAGCACCCACCTGGCCATCGACGAGGTCGCGGCGGCGACGCGTCGGCATGTCTGCACGTTGACGCGCCCGCCTTTTAGTTATCGCCCCTCGACAATTCCCGACCTCATTTTTCACTAGAATCGAGAAATCGCATTGAAGTCCTCCGCCATTCTCGATATCTATAGCGGATTAGAGGAAGGAAGGGCTCCGGCGTAACGGTGCCTGGTTCATTTGGGAGAGAGGCGGAACACCCACGTTTCTTTAGGGACAAGTCCGTCCTTGCGTCCTTGGACGCGTATCGAATTTAGTTTGTGGATCCTCCCGGGCGTTTTTGGGGCGCTCGGGTTTTAAGGCCCTGGCGAGATGGCCTGCCGCGCAGACCTTGCAAGAAGTCCGCGCCGCAAGTCGTCCGTCGTAACATCTCTTGCAGGAGGAGTGAGCGTATGAAGAAGATTCTTGCTACAGCGGCCCTGATGGCCGTCGCGTCGGCCTACGCCGTTGACTACAACGGTGCCGGCTTCGCGATTCCGGATCTCGGTTCGGCCAGCAGCTCGATCAACGTGCCGGACAACATCACGATCACCGATGTCAACGTGACGCTGAACAACATGACCCACACCTGGGTCGGTGACGTTCGCGCCATCCTGACGGGCCCGGGCGGCAGCGCCACCCTCGTCGACCGCATCGGCGTTCCCCCCGGGGCCGGCGACAGCTCGGACTTCGGTGGCAACTACACGTTTGACAGCCAGAGCGCCAACAACATCTGGACGACCGCTGCCGGCCTCGGCGCCACTGCCGTCATCCCGAGCGGCACCTACGCCACCACCGGCGCGGGTTCGGGCGCGAACAACAACTCGCTGAACGCGTTCAACGGCCAGAGCTCGCTGGGCAACTGGACGCTGACCATCAGCGACCATGCCGGCGCCGACGTCGGCGCGATCGGCGGCTGGACGCTGTCGATCGTTCCGGAGCCGACGAGCCTGAGCCTGCTCGGCCTCGCCGGTCTGGCCCTGATCCGTCGTCGCTAATCACGACTGACGAATCGGACGACAGTCCGCATGCACGGTGAAATATCCGTGACAGCTTCCAACCCGGGCCGCGCCGCGAGCAATCGCGACGCGGCCCGGGCCTTTTTCGGCGATGACGACTCCCCCCTTCTCAGCGCCGCATCGCTCGGGCTGAGACTCGCGGCGCTTCTGCGAGGTTACGGAAACTCACTTTGGCGGTAGCGACGGGCAGCGCTCATAATGCTGCTACCAATGTCCATCGCGCGCTTTCGCGTCCATCCCTTGCTCTACGTCGCAGCCGCCGCCGTCCTGATTGCGGTGTGCGTGATTGTGTTTTGGCCGGTGCGGGACAACGGATTCGTAAACTGGGGCGACTACGAAGAGCTCACAAAAAACGAGAACTACCGCGGCTTCTCCGGCAAAAACCTGCAGTGGATGTTTAGCGCCAACCTGATGGGCCACTATCAGCCGCTGACCTGGCTGACCTTCGCGCTCGATCATCAGCTCTGGGGGTTAAGTGCGCGGGCCTTTCACTTCACCACCCTGCTCATCCACGCGGCCTGCGCCGTCGCGGCGATGGTGCTGATCGTGCAGCTCGTGCGGCTGGCGCAGCCGGAAACGCACATTCCCGGCGCATTCCTGATCGCGGCTGCGACGATCGGCGCGTTGACCTTCGCCGTTCATCCGCTGCGCGTGGAGGAGGTGGCGTGGACCGCCGAGCGACGCGGACCGCTTTCAGCGCTGTTCTACATTCTGACGATCAGCTTCTATCTCGCATCGATCACGCAACGGCGTGAGTGGTGGCGGCGTCGCGGGCGGCTGACCCGAACGCGGCCGGTGGGCGGTGAGGGTTTTCGGCGCGCTGCCCTCGTCTGTTTCCTGCTCTCGCTGCTGGCGAAGGAGTTCGGGTTTCTGCTGCCGGTCGTGCTGCTGATTGTCGACGCCTATCCGTTGCGGCGTTTGCGCGCGACACCGCGCGGGCTGCTGAATCGGCTGCTGACGTTGATTTTCGACAAGTGGGAGTTCTTTGCGCTCGGGGCGCTTTGGGCACTGATCGCGGTGTGGAGTTCGGCGGCGTCGAACGTGGCGAAAGACCTGTCGGAGTACGGCATACTCCAGCGTCTGGCGCAAGCGTTCTTCGGGCTGTCGTTCTATGTGGAGAAGACGATCTGGCCCAGCGGACTGTCGCCGATCTACTCCATTCCGCCCAAGCTCGACCCCTTTGCGATCACCTATTGGGGCCGGGCCGCGTTCGTCATTCTGATCACGGTCGGTCTATGGGCGCTTCGCAAGCGGGCGCCGGGTGCGCTCGCGGCGTGGGCGGCATATGTGGTCATTGTGTCGCCGGTGCTCGGACTGACACAGACCGGCAGACAGATCGCGGCCGATCGCTACACGTATCTGCCGGCGATCGGGCTGGCGGCGGTCCTGGCCGGCGCGATCGTGCAACTTCGCGGCGCGCGGTCGGCGGGGTCGCGCAGCGGCGCGCTCGGCCTGTCGCTCGTGCTGGCCATCGCGTGCGTCGGCTATGGCTACGCGGCCCATCGTCAGACGCGCGTCTGGCGCGATTCGCAGACGCTCTGGGAGCACGCATTGGCGGTCAACCCGCACTGCCCGGTGGCGCACAACAATCTGGCAGTGGTGCGGGCCGAGGCCAAGCGCGAGGACGAGGCGATCGCGCTGTTTCGCAGGGGCATTGAGCTGGACCCGAAAAACTATGAGGCCTATCGCAATCTCGGGGTGATTTTTGCCCAGCGAAACGACATGAGAGCGGCGGTCGATGCGTGGCGAGCGGCGATGGCCATCAATCCGGAGGACCGCATTACGGCGAGCTACCTCGAGCGGGCCACGCAGATGGGCCAGCCGTAGCGGTCGCTGCGACCGGGGCCGCTAGCCACGTCCGAAGAGGAATTAGAGAATCTGGGCCGTGGAGGCCGGGGCAGGCAAGGACCGCCCGCCGCGGGCGGAACTGCGGCGTTTGGGCGATCGCCCGCCCGCGCGAGGTCGACACCCGCTAACATCCCCGCTCCATGACCGCCATCGTCTCCCGCAACCTGGTCGCATCGCTCGGCTTCGCCGTCACGAACTGGCTGGCCGGCATCGGCAGCCTGCTTTCGTTCATCATTCAAACGATCGCGTACATCCCCGTTGAGCTTTCGAGCATTCGCGGCTGGGGACGACTGATGCCGCAGTGCTTCGCAATCGGCACGCGATCGGTGCCCGTGATTTTGCTGACGGGCACGTTCATCGGCATGGTGCTGATCGAGCAGGGCTGGAGCCAGTTTGACGCCGCCGGCATGGCCGATCGCCTTGGCGCGATCGTAAACATTTCGGTGGCGGCGGAGCTGGGGCCGGTGTTGGCGGGAGTGATGCTCGCGGGCCGCGTGGGCGGGGCGTTGACGGCCGAGCTGGGCACGATGAACGTGACGGAACAATTGTTGGCGCTGCGCTCGATGGGCGCTGACCCGGTCCGCCACCTCGTGACGCCGCGGTTCCTGGCCTGCCTGCTGCTGACGCCGGTGCTGACGATGTACGCCGATGTGGCGGGTGTGTTGGGGGCTTGGTTCATTTTTGCGGTGGTGAAGGGCGGCGAATCGGAGCCGTATTGGCGCTACACGAGCCAGATCGTGCAGAACTGGGACTTGATGACCGGCATGATCAAGGCGGTGTTCTTCGGCGGCGCGATCGGCATCATTAGTTGCCGGAAGGGTTTCACGTGCGGCCCGGGTGCGGAGGGCGTCGGCGAGGCCTGCACGCGGGCGTTTGTGGCGAGCTTCATCACGATCCTGGTGCTCGACTTTTTCCTGAACGTGATCATCAACGGGCTGTACATCCGCTGGTTCGCGTTCCGCTCGCTGATCTCCTGAGAAGGCAGAGGCCCGTCGCGATTCATGCCCGACTTCGCCCCCATTATTGAGCTTCGTCGCGTGAGCAAGTCTTTCGGCAAGCAGCGCGTGCTGGCCGACGTGGACCTGCGCATCGAGCCGGGCAAGACCACGGTGATCATGGGGCGCTCGGGCACGGGCAAGAGCGTGCTGCTCAAGCACATCGTCGGCCTGTTGAAGCCCGACATCGGCGAGGTCTATTTTCAGGGCGAGCGCATCGACCAACTCAGCGAATCGCGGCTCGTCCACATTCGTCTTCAGATCAGCATGGTCTTTCAGCTCAACGCGCTCTTCGACTCGATGAGTGTCGGCGAGAACGTGGCCTTCCCGATGCGAGAAAACAGCCGCAAGCGGCTCACCGCCGCAGCGCTGCGGAGCATGTTG
>JALHOX010000322.1 GCA_022842805.1 Phycisphaerae bacterium
TCGGCCGGTGAGGAAATCGCCGGCGGGCTTGAAGTCCTGGGTTCGGACGTGTCGGCGGTGGAGCGGCTGCTCCTTGACGAGCTCGAAGGGGCAGAATCCGGGGAGGGCGAGCTTTTCGACGGAGAATTCGTCGGTGGGCGGGGTGCGAAAGTAGAGGATGCTGTAGGGGCCGTGGAAGCCCTCGCGGGTGACCATCTGCTCCATGAGGAGCTTTCCGTCTTCATCGCGCATGGCGATGTGATGTTTGGCGGGGATGCGGCCGAGGGTGTGGCGGTGGATCATGGCGGAAAAGCTCCTGAATCGCGGACGAAATCGACGAGCGCGGATTATACGGGGCGGCGCTCGGCGCGATCGCGGATCGTCGACTGAGGCGCGGAGCACCGGGCTCGGGGGCGGATCGCCGCGCGGGCTGAAGCCCGCGGCTCGATTGGGAGGGAGAGTTTCGTCGGCCGGCGAGCCGTCGGTGGTGACGGGGCTCGGGCGGCTGCTACTGGGTGACGGCCATGGCTTCGGGGAGTTTGGTCCAGTTGCGCATGGGGTCGAAGATGGCGCCGACTTCGTCGTTGAAGACGTCGCCGATGAGGAGGCGGACGAGGTGGTCGCCGTGTTCGGGGTGTTGTTTCATGAATTGGGCGAAGGAGAAGTCGCGGTCGTAGAAGGCGTAGACGAGCTGGCGGAGGAGCTGCATTCCCGCGGCGAACCTGGGCCCCCAGCGGCCGAGGCTGGCGGCGGAAAGGTCGCCGGTTTTCAGGGCGTCGTGGATGGCGTCGGCGGCCCATTCGCCGCTCTTGAAGGCGAGCAGGAGGCCGCTGCTGTAGACGGGGTCGAGGAAGCCGAAGGCGTCGCCGATGAGGACCCAGCCTTCGCCGGAGACGCGCTCGGAGCGATAGGAGAAATCGCTGCAGACGTAGACCTTGTCGACGCGCGTCGCGTTCGCGAGGCGGCGGGCGACGCCGGGGCAGTTGCGGATTTCTTCGGCGAGGGTGGCTTCGGGGTCGTCGCCGCGGCCGCTGGTGAGGTAGGCGGGCGGGGCGACGACGCCGATGCTGGTGATGTCGTCGGCGAGGGGGATGACCCAGAACCAGCCTTCGCGATTGGGGGTGCTGACGACGAGGGTTGCGCCGGCGTTGCGGCCTTCGTCGCGGTGGGCGCCTTTGTAGTAGGAGTAAATGGCGGCGTTACGGAGCTTTTGGTCGGGGTAGCGGATGTTGAGCTGGCGCGAGAGCAGCGCGCCCTGGCCGGTTGCGTCGACGACTACTTTGGCGCGGAGCTCGCGCTCCTGGCCGTCGACTTTGGCGACGACGCCGACGGCGCGGTCGCCTTCGAAGATGACGCGGCGGGCCTGAGCGCCCATGAGCACTTCGGCGCCGTGTGCGCGGGCGTTGTCGAGCATTAGCTGGTCGAATTCGGAGCGCTTGACCTGCCAGGTGTAGGAGCGTTCGTGCGGGTCGCGGTCGGGGAAGAAATAGGGGCGGCTGTCGCGGCCGTCGCTGTTGACGAACTGGACGCTCTCTTTGACCGTGAAGCCGGAGTTTTTCAGCTTGGGCAGAATGCCGAGGCGGTCGAAGATTTCGTAGGTGCCGGGCATCAGCGATTCGCCGATGTGGTGGCGCGGGAAGGTTGATTTTTCGAGGATGAGCGGGCGGCGGCCGTGTTGGGCGAGGATGGTGGCGCAGGTGGCGCCGGCGGGGCCGCCGCCGAGGATGATGGCGTCAACGTTTTGGTTGGCGGTTCGGATCATGGGGCGATTGTATTCGGCGCGCCGAGCGCAGGCGGAATGAAAGGCGAATAGCGAATCGGTCCCACAGATTCCCTCGGACTGTGCGGCGGTCGGTTTGGTTTTTTCTGGACCGGTGCGGGGCTCAGCGTTAAGCTTTGGCGACCTTGGAAACGCAGGAGATCGTCATGGAAGACGCGCATATCGATATGGGCCATGCCACGAGCGACGGGGGTTCATCGCTGGGCGAACCACATTCGATAGAGTCTGAACCGCAATCGGGCGGAGCCGACGAGAAGCCGCGTGCGGCGCGGAAGCGGCGTAAGAAGGCGGAGGCGGCGGAGGCGGTCGCGGCGGTGCCCGCGGCGGAATCGATGGCGGGTGGCGTCGGTGAGGCGACGTCGGCTGCGGGTTCGGCGGATGCGGGTTCGGGGGAAGCGGGCGGCGCGGAGTCGACTGAGGCCGATGGGGCGAAGCCGCGGCTGGTCGAAGAGCCGGCGGCGGGGGAGCCGGTGGCGGACGTGGTGTTTGAGGCGCTGCTTTTTGCGAGCGATGCGCCGGTGAGTCTGCGGCGGCTGGCTGATCTCAGCGGCTGCGGGGCGTCGCGGTTGGCCGAGGAGGCAATCGCGCGGCTGAATGAAAAGTATGAGGGGATGGGCTGCGCGTTTCGGATTGAGAAGCTCGCCGGCGGATATCAGATGCTGACGACGGCGGCGTTTCATGAGGTGGTGGCGCGGCTGGAGAAACAGCGGGCACAGAATCGGCTGGGTGATGCGGCGCTGGAGACTTTGGCGATCATCGCGTATCGCCAGCCGATCATTCGAGCCGATATTGAGGCGATTCGCGGCGTTGCTTGTGGGGAAGTGCTCACTCGGTTGCGCGAGGCGGGGCTGATTCGTATCGCCGGGCGGGCCGAGGTGGTGGGTCGTCCGCTGCTGTACGCGACGACGCGGAAATTCCTCGACATCTTCGGCCTTGGCGGGCTGGAAGACCTGCCGGCTTCGGATGGACTTTCGCTGCCGCCGCGATCGGCGTCGTCGCTGGGGGATTCTGATGGGTCGCCGCGAGCGCAGAGCGCCTGAGCGGACGGCGCTGATATCGCAGAAGAAACTCGGACGCGGTTGCGGCGGAGCGGGGCTGGGGTCCGTTAACAATTTCGCGCATTGAGGGCGATGGCCCGGCGTGGCGGCCCTGGCGGCGCGTTTTTCCGCAGACTGAAAATTAGAGCGAATCCTGCCGAATTGCCCTCCTATGGGTGATTCAACGCGATCCAAAACGGGGCGCAGCTTTCTTCCGGGAACGCTGACGGGCCGGGCGATTCTTCTGATGTTCGGCGTCGTGGTTGCGATCGCCGTGCCGTTTGCGATTGCGTTTCGGCAATGCGCCGATGCGGCGGGGGAGCAGCATCGCCATATTGCGCAAGCGTTCATGGCGCTGGTGCTGAAGGCGCATGTCGTGGGCGGGGCGGCGAGCGCATCGCAGCCGACGGACAACTGGCTGCGCGATCTTGAGAAGCTTGAAACGCGCATCACTTGGGCTGGGATATTTCAGTCCGATGGGAACGGCGTGGAGCTGAGGCGGGAGAACGCGCCGCCGCGGGACGAGATCCTGATGCAGATCAAGGAGCCTTCGGAGAACAAGCTGCAGCCGCTGCTGGTGAATGGGCGACCTTCGAAGCGCTATTACCTGATCAATACGGCGATGTCGGCCGAGGGGCAGAGCTATCTGGCCGCGATCGTCGATCTTTCGGCTGCCGAGGCGCCGAGCCTGGGGATGCTGTTCCCGGCGGCGATGGCGTCGGTCGCGGCGCTGGTGCTGCTGGGGCTTGCGGCGCAGTCGTGGATCGGCAATGCGGCCAAGTCGGTCGCTGCACGGATCACTTCGGTCGAGAGCGATCTGAAGGCGCTTGATCAGGCGATCGGTGCGCCGGCCGAGCTGGTGGAGCTGGCGGAGTCGCTGCAACAGGCGCAGCGCGAGCTGCTGCGCTATCGCACGGAAGCGACGCAACTGAAGTACTCGCTGGAACATCAGGTGGAGCAGCGGACGAAGGCGGCGGAGAGGGCTGTGGAGCAGGCGACGCGGGAAGCGGGCACCGACGCGCTGACGCGGCTGGCGAATCGCCGGCAGTTGGAGCTTGATCTGGCGCAGTGCTTTGAGAACGATCGCGCCATTCAGTCGGAACTGGCCGCGCTGTGGATCGACGTCGACAACTTCAAGCTGCTGAACGACACCGCCGGCCATCAGGCGGGCGACGACCTGCTGGGCTTTTTGGGCGAACTGCTGCGGGCGACGACGCGGCAGGGGATCGATCAGCCGTACCGCTACGGCGGCGACGAGTTTGTGGTGTTGCTGAAAGACAGCGACATCATGCATGCGGAGCGCGTGGCCGAGCAGATCGCGGCGCTCTTTGCGCAGCGGGCGCGCACGCTGTGCCCGGTTGATCCGCCCTGCGCGCTGTCGATCGGCATTGCGCTGCGGCGGCATCACATCACTCCGACCGCCGAGGCGTTGCTGCAACTGGCGGATCAGGCGATGTATTTTGCGAAGCAGGCGAATCGGCGGGTGGCGTCGGCGGACGACTTGCGCGGCGTGCAGCCGCAGCGATCGCAGCGGGCGGTGGCGCGGCGTTAGGGCGTTCGATGCAGGGTTCGCGGCGGGCCGGCGACTTTGCGCGGCGATGAAGAATCGCCGCGATTACTTCGGCTGCGTGATTTCCAATGCAATCTTTCGAGCGTTGAGCAGGGCATCGGCGGCGCCGGCGGTCGCGTGATGTCGCGTGTGACCTCCCCAGGCGGCGATTGTGGCGAGCAGCGTCTCGGTGGCGATGTTGCCGGGGGCGCGGCGCTGCGGGGTTGAGGCGTAGGGACAGCCGCCCAGACCGGCTACCGCGCTGTCGAAGGAGCGCAGGCCGAGATCGAGCGCGACGCGCACGCAATCGGCCGCGCGGCCGAAGGTGTCGTGGAGGTGGAGGGTGAGATCGGCAGGGGGAATCTCGGTCAGAACGGCGCTCAGCATGGCGTGCATCGCGTCGGTGGTTGCGACGCCGATGGTGTCGGCGACGTCGATTTCGTTGATGCCCATTTTGCGGAGGCGGCGGCAGACATCGGCCACGGCGGCGGGGGAGATCGGGCCTTCGAAGGGGCAGGCGATGGCGCAGGAGACATAGCCGCGTACCAACAGACGATGATCGCGGGCGGCGGCGACGACCGGCTCGAAGCGTTGCAGCGTCTCGGCGATGGTGGCGTTGGTGTTTTTCTTCGCGAAGGTCTCTGACGCGGAGGTGAAGACGGAGAGCTTGTCGATGATGGGGCTCGAAGCGTTTACCGCGAGCGCGCTCGTCACGTTCATGGACGTGGCGTCGTGGCGCTGGCCATGGCCACCGGACCCCGGCACGTTGGCCTCACTGCTGGGGCCTCGGCTTCCCGCGCCCCTTGCCGC
>JALHOX010000323.1 GCA_022842805.1 Phycisphaerae bacterium
CCAACTGAGCCGCGTCGGCGCATAACCGTCGTCATCGTCGTCGAAATACTGCACAGCCAGCAGCAGTCGCAGCCCGCTCCTCAGGGCGTCGCCGCCGAGCGCCGCGATCGGAATCTCAATCGTGTATCGCCGCGATTTGCCCTCGACCGCTCGCTGAACGAGCGGAGCATTTGCAGTCGTCGCGCCGCCGATCGGCTCCGCGGAGACCGCCTCACCCTCCTCGACGATCCGCCACTCGCCGTGAACATCTTTCCCTTCGAGCGCCGCGCCGATGCGGAGTTCATCGCCGCGCGTCGCGCCGCGGACGCCGCTGGCCCGTGCGACAAAACGCTCATCTTCCACATCGACCACCAGTTGCAGTGCATTGGCCGAATAGCTGGCGGAGACGGTCGATTTCCCGGCCGTCCGTTGTCCGCCCGCCGCCCGCAGAGTCGCCAGCGGCTCGGCGGCTTTCGAGCCGATTCTTACCAGGGGGCGCACCTCCAGCGGCAACTGGATCGTGGCGTCGTCAAGCGACGCCTTCAGCGTCACCGTGCCGACTGTTTCAGCGGCGATCGTCGGCGCGGCGACAAATTCGATTCGCACCGTCTGCGCGCTGGGCACAGTCAGGCTTCCCGCCGACTTGCTGAGTTTGAACGGAGCGTCGCGCGAGGGTGTCAATTGCCAGTAACCCTTTCGCACCGCGCCGGGCGTATCAATCTCGATCGTCGTCGTCGCGCCCGCCAGCACCACCCGCGGCGCTCGCAGCCACGGCTTCGCAAAGCCGACCTGCGGCCGCGGTTGAGCGCTGCTGGGCCGCAGCGTCAGATAGAGCGGCTCCGCCCCGATCGGCACGAGCGGTCGGTCCGCGTCGCCGATCAGCGTCACCGTGCGCCGATCGAAGCTCAGAAGTTCCCACTCGCCGGGCACGCCCTTCAGCGGAGCCACCACCGCGGGCAACATCCGATTCTGTTTCGGAACGATCACGCCCACCTGTCGATCCGGCCCGATGAAGAGCGCCGTCTCAAATTCCGCCGGCGCCTGAAACAACTCGCCCGCGTACGTGAGGTCCGCCAGCATTCCCGCGGCCGAGGCGTAGCCCAGCAGGGGGGTCTTGGGGCTGAAATCGCGCCGCGTCAGTCCGTGCCAGCCCGCCGGCAGCGTCGGGTCGTTGTCATCATCGCGCAAGTCAAACCACCACAGACCGCGCGCCCCAGCCGCCGACGCAGCGAGGTACGAGCGCAGCATGTTGACCGCATCGCGTCCGCCACCCGCGACCGACAGCGATGGCGCATCGAATGTCCACACATGTCCGCGGCTCCACCGCGGTCCGCCGACCGGCGGCGCGTAGCGCGATCCGCCCACATCAACTCCGTGAACGCCCAGCAAAACGCCGGCATCGTCGGCCGGCGACGCGAGCAGGGGCCCCAGATCACCGGTGGGCCAATCGAACCCCTCAGCCATTAGCTCGATGGGAGAGTTTGCCCGCAGCTCTTTCGCCAGCCGCTCGATCAGACCGCGAAACTCGCCGTCCGCGGCGACCCCCTCGCTGCGCAGAATCGCGTACATCGGCACACGTCGGCCGAACTTTCGCTGCAACGCCGTTAGCAGTCCGCGGAGCTGCGCTTCGTCGGCCGGCGTGGTCAGCCAGACCGGCCGCCCCTCGATGCCGATCACGGGCGTCACGCCGAATTCGATCGTCTTCTCCACCAGCGTGGCCAGATCATCGAGCCGAAAATCATCCTCGCGCGGCTCCAGCTGATCCCACGGAACATCCAGTTGCAACACCTGAACGCCGATGTCGCGGGCCAGCGCCAGCTCCAGCAACTGGTCCTCGCGCGGCTCGCGCCACAGATTCGTGCGCATGCCAAAGCGCTGTCCCCGCCCGCGGGCTAGGTTGCGGTTGGAGGGGGCCACGGCGATCGTCGTCTCAAACTGTTTCGCAGCCGTCCAGCCGGCCGCGCGGGCTTTGGCGACGACGCGATAAAGACCGGGCGTCGAGAGCTTCTGCGAAAAGTCGATCGTCTGATACGACCGCAGCCCGCGGCTCGCATTCGGCAGATCAACCGTCGCGGTCTGCTCCTTCAGCGTGGCCCCGTCCGGCTGAATCCACGAGAGATTGACCGTGACCGACAGCGCCTTTTCCAGCGAGCGGTTCTCAAGAACCACCTGCGCTCCCGCCGTCGCACCGGGGTCATAAATGCGGGTCGGCTCATTGAAGCGAAATTGGCCATCCAGCACGTCGGTCGCGCCGACGCGATGAGCCACCTGCAGGTCGTCGAGATGCACCGTCTGCTTGCCGCGCTCGGTCGTCGAGATGCGAACCCCGCGCATCTGGATCGGCATCTTCGGCGGCCCCTCGCCCGCAAGCGCCTTCAACGATTGCGGATCGAATTTCAGCTTCAGCGGCACCCACCGGCTCAGGTCCTTGATCGTCGTCTCGGCCGATTCGAACGCGCGGCCGGCGGCATCCTCGATGCGAAACGCGACCTTCACCGGCGCGGCAGTGATCCACACAAACCCGCCCAACTCGTCCAAGGAATCGAAACGAATCGGATTGCGCAGCAGCATGTCCGCCACAGCGCTCACCTGAGGCTGCGTCGCGCCGATCTCCACCGCCAGACAGTGCGAGCCGCGGGCCGGCAGCGAGCCGCGCCGCGTGGTGCAGTCGGCACGCAGCACGCCCTCGACCTGCCCGATCGAAGTCGCGACGGCGTCGCTCTCAAAATCGGCCACGACTGTCACCACCGGTTGCTGCGCCGCAGCGGCGGCGACGAAACCGAAGACGACGAAAATTTGCGGAATCCAGCGTGAGCGGAGCTTCATCGGCACTCCACGACGAGTCTATTGGTCGCGTCGACGAGCCGCAGGCGTCAACCTGCGCGGTCTACACCACTGCGGACGATCCGGCACGCGTTGATATGCACCGCCAGCGCCGTTCGTCCCACAACTACCAACACCAAGCGACCGCGAATTATTGCAGCGGCGTCGAGCGCTGGGTACCCGTCGCCGCTCGCAGATCGAGCTATGCATCCATTCTAGTGGGCCGCCACCGCCTGCGACGCCGGCGGATTCTGTCACGCCGCCGCGTGAACGCGGTTCGCGCCGCCCGACCGCCGCGCGGTGGCGGACAAAACAAAAAAGCCGCGCGATCTGTCGATCGCGCGGCCTTGTCGATTGCAAAGGTCGTCGGAGTGCTTGCTGCCGTCAGCGGTGCCGACGAACGCCGCGCTTCATCGAGGCGAGCCCCAGCAGCGTGGCGAAGGAGGCGAAGCCGGCCCCAGGCGCGCACAGGCCAAAGCCGGACCCGATCGGCGAATCAACCACCGGAGTCCCGCCGGCGCCGCCGGATTGTCCGCCGTTCGTATCGTCGCCGTCAGACTGGGCGGTGATCGGAGTGAGCGAGCTCGAGCCGCCGGTGCGCCCGTCGCCGACGCTGCCGTCGCCCGCATCGCTGTCTTCGCCGACCGGCGTCGGCGGCTGCCCGGCGAGCAGCGCATCGTGTTCGGCAATCTCGGCCGTGGTGGCCAGCTTCAGAAAGAAGCCCTGCTCCGAGCCGCCCGTCGTCTTGCCAAAACCGGCGATCTCCATGTCGTCGTTGATGTCGCGGGCTTCGTTAAAGGTGACCGATTTGCTCTGCGTGGCGAGGGCGCTGGCGTTGAGGTCGATGATCTGCCCGTTGATCCACGCAACTGCGCGGCGCTTGCCGGACGCCGTCTCCGCCCAGCCCACGATGTCGCCCTGATCATTGATCGCCGAGGCGCTGCTGTTCGCGCCGCCCAGCGTGCCCAGATCCGTCATCACGCCGTTCTGCCACAGAAAAGCGCGCGTGTTGCGCGTCGCGGTCGTCGATTCGCCCACGATCTGGCCCAGATTGTTGATGTCGCGACCCCACGAGTTGTTTCCGCCCAGCGTGCCGAGGTCGATCATCAGGTCGTTGCTGCCGTTGAAGTCGGCGTCCACAAACCATGCGCTGCCCTGCGGCACCACCAGGAATGCGTGATAGGCCGACTCGCCGTTCGGCGTGTTGGCGTCGCTCACATAGGAGTAGCCCGTCACCCAGCCGGCGTCGTTTACACCGTGCGCAGCGCTGACGACGCTTTCGTTATCCAGCGTGCCCAGGTCGACCATGATGTCATTCACCGAGTCGTCATTGGCATCGCGGAACCACGCGCCGCCGACCGGCTTCAGCACAAACGCGTGAACCTGCCCGGCCCCATCGACGTCGGCCCAGCCGACGACATGGTTGGCATTGCTGATCGCGGTCGCCGCACTGTTATGCGCCGAGCACGGATCGCCGAACGTCCAGAGATTGGAAACGGCGTCGCCGGGAATCGGCGTGCCGAGGTCGCTCACGACGGCCGGCGCAAACAGCATGCCCGTCGAGATGTCCCAGCGTTCTTCGCCGCAGTCGATCGTGAGCCGGCCGATGCCGACCACCTGCCCCGCATTCGAAATTCGATACGCCTCGGTGTACCCGAGCGTAAAGATCAATTTCAGGTTGAGGTGGCTGCTGCCGTGCAGATCGGTGAATTCGTTGTTCAGCCAGTGCGACGAGTGGCGGTTGCCGTCTTCCGCGACGGAATAACCCACGATCTGTCCCACGTTGTTAATGCCGTAGGCGCGCACTGCCGCGGCTTGGTCCAGCTCGTCGAACGAAAAGAGAAAACGCTGCGCCGATTGCCCGGCGGCACGGGGCGCAAGCGCCAATCCCGCGGTGGCGGTCAATACGCCGGCGAAAATGAAGCCCTGTCGCGGACGATTCGCATCGCTTCGCATCACAATGATCTCCAGGCACGGCGGTTCGCGTCCAACGCCGACGATCGGCGTCCGACGAAAATCCATCGCCACGAGCGAATCGACCCGATTGACGCGGCGGTTTAACAACGCCGCGGCGTTATCGGGCAATCGCGGGCGTGACTTCGCCCCTTGGAGAATTGCATAAAGTTCGCACGCGGTGCGCGAGAAAGTGGGAAGACTGCGCAGCGCAGCGCCTCCACCCCGATTCCGCAGACTTTCAAGCGAAGTCGGCGAGATTGGCCTCGGCAAACAGCGCTTCCGCAAAGGTCTGCACGTGCGCCAGCCGCGCCCGCGCGACGCGACGACTGCTGTCGAAATGCAGCCCCTCTTCGATCCGCAAGTCCCAATACCCGTACTCGATCTGT
>JALHOX010000324.1:0-3130 GCA_022842805.1 Phycisphaerae bacterium
CCGCTGCCCTTGCGCAAACCGCCGGCTACCTGCAGCAGCAACGTCAGATCGACGACAAGCTCGAAGTCGACCGCCAGGCGGTCGGAGGCTTGCAGTCGATCCTCGACTGGCAGTGGGGCGGCTGGCTCGAATATTTCTACTTCAATTTCTCCGACGGCACGCAAAGCTCCCGCCAGTCTCAGCGGCCGGGGGCGGCGGTCTGGACGCGGCTCACCATCGACAACGGCGCGCACGAGTTGTTCGCGCGACTGCGAATGCGCTACGACGCGTTCCAGGAAGGCGATGAGTTTCTCCGCGAGTACGACTGGGTCGGCCCGCGCTTCGACCGCGCCTGGTACAAAATCGACGTCATGCGGGCCTTCAAAATCAACCAGCCCAGCGATCCGATCCAGCTCCAATCGCGCATCGGTCGCCAGCCGGTCGTCTTCGGAACGGGCTACGCTCTCGACCTCCCGCTCGACGCCGCCCTCGTGAATGCCAAGCTGTGGGACTTCCGCGTCACCGGTCTGTTCGCAAAAACGCCCAGTGACACCCCCAACATCGACCGCAGCGCGCCGGTCGCCAGCCACAGCGACCGCCTCTTCTACGGCGTTCAGGTCGATTACACCGGCATTCAGAATCATCAGCCCTTCGCCTACGCCTTGTGGAACAACGACCGCACCGACGAGCGGCCCAAGGATTTCCTCCAGGACTACGGCTACGACACCTATTACATCGGAATCGGCTCGCGCGGCTCCATCGTCCACAACCTCAATTATTGGGGCGAGGCGGTCTACGAGGGCGGCCAAAGCTTCGGCGACGGCAACTTCATCCGCCGCGACGATGTCAGCGCCTGGGCGCTCGACGCCGGAATTGAGTACCTGTTCGATCATAAGACTCTCCCCCGCGTCGCTTTCGAATACATGTACGCCAGCGGAGACGGCGACCGCCGCGAGTCGCCCACCAACGCCCGCGGCGGAAACGGCCGCGACCGCGAAGACAACAGCTTCAACGCCTTTGGCTTCCGCGACACCGGCCTGGCGCTCGGACCGACGCTCTCCAACCTCCATATCTGGAAGTGGAGCGCATCGTTCAAGCCCTTCCCCGAAGTCGAAATCGCGCGCGACATGGAGCTCGGCACCAACTGGTTCCTCTATCACAAGAACCAGCGCAACGGCGCCATCAGCGATTTCACCGCCGATCGGCGAAACGGCTTCGTCGGTTGGGAGATGGACTACTTCCTCAATTGGCGTCTCATGTCCGACGTGGCCTGGACCGTCCGCTGGGGCTCGTTCTTCCCCGGCAGCGCCTATGGCGAGACCGACGACTACCGCCACTTCCTGTTTACCGGCGTGACCTGGAGCTTTTGACGATGCGTGCACTTTCGCTGTCGCTGCTGCTGGCGACGTCGGCGCTCTTCGGCTGTCAGGCGACCTTGCCCACCGATCGCACACCAGGGCCGATGCCCGAGGGCAACGCGGCCCTCATCGAATACATCGCGCAATTGCCCTACGTCACCGCCGAGCCCGGCTATCGCGCCGTGCATATCCTCTGGAAACAGTCCGAGTTCCAGGGCGACTTCCAAGCGCTTCAACAGACCCTCCGCGCGGGCGAGATCATCGGCGATTGGGACCATCAGCCCGACTCCATCCTGATGCGCGGCGATGTGGGCTACATGCTCTGTCGCGCCCTCGAGATCAAGAGCGGTTTGAACTGGGTGCTCACCGGCCTGGGCCGCTACGCCTGGCGCGAGCTCAACTACCTCGGCATCGCGAGCCCCCTCAGCGAGACGGGCTACGTACCCGGCGGTCAGTTCCTCGGCTTCCTGAGCCGCGCCGAGGATTTCCGCGACAACCGCCGCGCCTCGCTGACGCAGCGGGCCCAGATCGGCTCAGAGATGAACCAGTAGCTGCCGACGACTCGCCGGCCGACGAATCGCGCGGCCGGCGAACTCACGCATCGATCCAAACGAAAAACGCGGGCCGCAGCGCTGATTCGGTGCTGCGGCCCGCGTTTTGTTTTTCGATTCCGGTTCGACTTACGGAATAATCAGCGTAATACCGGCCGGGAGCTGGTTCGGGTTGGGGATCTGCCCGCTGTTGGCGTTGTAGATATCGCGCCAACGGGCCTGATCGCCGTAGAACTGTCGCGCCAGCTTGTAGAGGGTGTCCCCGCGCTGCACGGTGTAGCTCTGCCCGCCGCCGCCGCCACCGCCGCCGGTCGAGGTGGAGGCATATCCGCCGCCGCCGCCGCCGCTGGTCGTCGCATAGTTGCCGGGAGCGTATGACGGCTCCGTGCTTCCGGTGCTGTACGTCGAGCCGCCGCCATACGGGTTCCCCGTGCTGCCGTAGCCGCCGCTCGTTGTGCCGCCCGTCGTCGTGTACGCGCCGCCCGTGTCATAGGTCGCGGTGGCCTGCGGGCTGGTGGTGGTCTCAGCGTTCTTGTCCGCGCAGCCTGCGAGAAGGGCAGCCGCTACGCCCGTCATCATGACAAGCATTCGTCGCATTACGTGCTCCTGAAAAAGGGTCTCCATACCCGTTGCCGCCGCCGTTCGTTGCTCGAAGGCGTCGAACTCCGCAACAGGAAGTGCGATTTCGCCGCGAATTCTACTGAGTATTGTGGAAAAGGTAAGGGGTTTGCAGCGAAATCGTGCCCTCCCGACCGATCTCGATCCGAACCGCCCCGCTTCGCTCGGTCACCACCAGACCACACCGACCCTCGAACAGCCTATCCAGCAGCGCAGCCAGCGGCTCCGTCGCCCGAGCCGTCGAAGCCACAACATGCTCCGGCGCCACGGCGGCAAGGAAAGACTCAGTCGCGCCCGGAACAACCGCCCCGTGATGCGGCGCGATCAACACATCCGCCTGCAAATCGATCGCGCCCCGCGCGTGCCGATCGGCCAGCGCACGCAGTGCAAACTCTTCGATATCACCCGGAAACAAAACGCTGCGCCCGTGTTGCGTGATCCGCAGCACCAGCGACTGATCATTGTCCGGCAGCTCCGCCGCGCCCGCCGGCGGCCAGAGCACCTCCACGCTCGCATCGCCCACCGTCCACGAATCGTCGGCGACGACGATCCGCGTCGCAAGCTCGCGCGGCAGCGCCGCCGCAAAAGTCGCCAGTTGACCATCGACCACGCTCTCGCGCCGCA
>JALHOX010000324.1:3140-5123 GCA_022842805.1 Phycisphaerae bacterium
CAAAAACTCGCCCGAGATCAGCAGCGCACCCTCATTGTCGCGCAGCAATCCGGGGATCCCGCTGTAGTGATCCAGATCCGCGTGCGACAACACCACCGTCGCACCTCGCGTCTGTGTCGCCCCGCGAACCAGCTCCGCCACATCGCGGTTGCGCAGCGTGCCGGCGTCAACGATGAGCGGCGGCGCACCCGCGCTCTGCACCACCGCCGCACTCCCGTTGCCGACATCGAAAATCCAGGCGGTCAGCACTTCGCGCGACGGCCCGCGAGAGAGCACCTCGCTCGCGGCACCCAAAACGATCGCCAGCCCCGCCACCACCGCGACCGCGCGAACCGCAAACCGGCCGCGCCGCGGCCATCGGCGGCTGCCGGCCAGCAGTACCGCGGTGAACATCGCCGCCACGATCCACCAGCCCGACGGCGCCGTCGCGCGAATCGACGCCCCCGGCAAACCGGCGAACCACTGCACCACCCACAAATTGATATCAACCAGTCCGTCGACCAGTCCCTGCACCGGCCCGCCCAGCCACTCGCCCACGATCGGCAACATTCGCACCGCGATCAACGCAAACGCCGCCCACAACAGCAGCGTCATCGGAATCGTCAGCAGCAACGACCCGAGCGCCCCCCACGGCTGAATCTGCCCGAAGTGAAACCACACGATCGGAGCGGCGAAGAGCCACAGAACGACCGAAATCACGCAAGCATCGACCACAATCCGCCACCCGCGCCGCCACAACAGCACCAGCAGCGACCCCGTGTCGTCCGCCGGACGATGCACCCACACGACCAGCCCCGGCACCAACCACACCAGAACCGCGACTTGCGAAAAGCACAATTGAAACCCCGGTCGCATCACCTCGCGCGGATCAAGAAACGCCAGCAGCAACGCCGCCGCGCACAACCAGTTCATCGGCGTATTGGCCCGGCTCAGCCACGCCGCGCCGACAAAGCAAAGCGTCAGGACCGCGGCACGCAGGATCGGTGCGTTCCACTCCGCAAACGACAGATACGCCGCGATGATCAGCAGCGCCGCCACCGACGAGCCCCGATGCGAGGCTCGAAAAATCCACGACGCCAGCCACGCCGCCGAGAGCGCCAGCGTGCCGATGTGAAAGCCGCTGACCGAGAGAAAGTGAACCGCGCCCGCCCGCGCAAAGATCTCGTTCCAATTGCGTTCGATCGCCGAACGCTGCCCGAGGATGATCGCGTCCAGCAGTCGGTCGCCGACGTCCGCATCGCCCACCGGACCGTCGCCGTGCAGCGCGCCGCCGAGCAGCGCCAGGGTTCGCGTTCGCCATGCCTCGGCCGCGCCGGGCGACCGCGCGACAACGCGCATCAGACTCGCATTCTCAACATGAACCCCCGCCGCGACGCCGTCGAGCCGCGCGATCCGCCGCCAATCGGTCTCGCCCGGATTACGCGGCCCGCGCAGCGCATAGAGCCGTCCGCGAACCTCAATCGTGTCGCCGATCTGTACCGACGGCTCCGCCCCGACCACGCTCACCCGCACCGTCGGCGCCGCCGCATCCGCGTCCGGCTGCTCGCTCCACGGCCGACAACGCGCGTGAAAGACGAAGCGCCGTTCCGGATTCAGCGGAAACCAGGGATTGTGCTTCTCCGCTCCGCGCGCCTCGGGTTCGCTCAGCACCTCGCCGCGCAGATGCACAAGCATCCCCTCGTCCGGGATCCGCTCGCCCCAGTCCACGCCGCTCGCCCCGAGCACAGCGTGCAACCGCGCGAAGCCCAGCGCCGCGAAGCAGCCGGCGAGCAGCGCGATCCCCACCCAGGTCGAGCGGCGGCCACGCGCCAGCGCGAGGTAGACGCCGGCCAATAGCGCGCTGACCCAGTAGAACCACTCGCCGCGCGACAACGCCGCGAGATCCGCCAGACCCACGCCAATCAGAAACGCGATGGATGGAACAAGCAGGAGCGAGCGGTCGGCGATCCTCAGCGCGAGCGCCTCGCTATCCTCGCGCTCGCT
>JALHOX010000325.1 GCA_022842805.1 Phycisphaerae bacterium
GGCCACGCCGAGTCGCCGAACATCTTCAGCGGCGGCCTCGGCAACGCGATCTGGACCACGATCATTTTCGGCATCGTGGTCTGGGTGCTGGGCACCTACGCCTGGCCTCCGCTGCTGAGCATGCTCAATGAGCGCGAGCGCACGATTCGCGACTCGCTCGAGAGCGCCAAGCGCGAGCGCGACGAAGCCCGCCAGTTGCTTGAGGATTACAAAAAGCAGCTGAACAACGCCCGCGAGCAGGCCACGGCCATCGTCGACGAAGGTCGCCGCGACGCCGAAGCGGTCAAGCAGCGCATCCAGAACGAAACGCGGCAGGAGGCCGACGCGATGCTGGCCCGTGCCAAGCACGAGATCCAGCTTGCGACGGACGGCGCCATCAAGCAGCTCTACGACGAGACCACCGGCCTGGCCTTGCAGGCGGCGTCGACCGTCGTGGGCAAGTCGCTGACCGGCGACGATCATCGCGAGCTGGCCCGTCGCGCCCTGGACGAGATGCGCAACGCGCGCCGGGCCCAGTTGAACTAAGTGTGAGTCAGGAGCGGAGCGAATGGCCGATTCGGTCGACGAACAACTAGCGCTCGCCGGGGTTTATGCCGGCGCTCTCTTCGGGCTGGCCCAGCAGGCCGGCGCGGTCGAGATCGTGCGCGACGAGCTCGGCGAAATCGCCCAGCTCTGCGCCAAGCAGCCCGACTTCGGCCTGTTTCTCGCCTCGCGTTCGGTATCGATGGACCGTCGCAAAGCCTCGCTCGAAAAGCTCTTTCGCGGCAAGCTGCACGACCTGACGCTCAACACGCTGCTGCTGCTCAATGACAACGACCGGGCCGAGATCGTGCCGCAGATGCACGCCGCATTCGAGACGCACGCCCGCGCCGCGGCCAATGAAATGCTTTGCACCGCCGTCAGCGCGGTGGAACTCGACGCCGGCCAGCGTGAGGAAGTGCTGCGGACGGCCCGCGAGCTCACCGGCAAGCAGCCGGTCATGACCTGGCGCGTCGATCCGGGCATTCTGGGCGGCCTCGTCCTCCAGCTCGGCGACGTGCGCTACGACTATTCAACCGCCCGACAGCTTCGCCAGACGCGCCGCCTGCTGAGCGAGCGCGGCGAGCGGGGCCTGCAAATTCGAGTGGAAAACGCCTGAAAAGGGTAGTGAAGATATGAAGTTCCGAGCCGACGAAATCGCCACGATCATCCGCGACGAAATCGCGAGCTATCGCTCAACACTCGACGTTGCCGAAATCGGCAAGGTGCTCGAGGTCGGCGACGGCGTCGCCCAGATCTACGGCCTCAGCCGCGCCATGGCCGGCGAGATGCTCGAGTTCGCCTCGGGCGCCACGGGCGTCGTCTTTAACCTCGAAGAAAACTCGATCGGCGCCGTCGTTCTCGGCGGCTACCTCGACGTCAAAGAGGGCGAAGAGGTCCGCGCCACCGGTCGCCTCCTCTCGGTGCCCGTCGGCGACGCCATGATCGGTCGCGTCGTCGATCCGCTCGGCCGCCCGCTCGACGGCAAAGGCCCGATCCAGACGCCGCACCGTCGCCCGATGGAAATCATCGCCCCCGGCATCGCCGAGCGCCAGCCCGTCACCGAGCCGCTGCAGACCGGCGTGAAGGCCATCGACGCCATGATCCCGATCGGCCGCGGCCAGCGCGAGCTGATCATCGGCGACCGCAAGACCGGCAAGACCGCGATCGCCATCGACACGATCATCAACCAAAAGGGCGGCGACGTGATCTGCGTCTACGTCGCCATCGGTCAGAAAGAGTCGACCGTCGCCGGCCTGGTCGAGGCGCTGCGTTCGAACGGCGCGATGGACTACTCCATCGTCGTCACCGCCGGCGCGTCCGACCCCGCTCCGCTGCAGTACATCGCGGCCTACGCCGGCTGCGCCATGGCCGAATACTTCATGTACGAGCACGGCCGCCACACGCTCTGCGTTTACGACGACTTGTCGAAGCAGGCCCAGGCCTATCGCCAGCTCTCGCTGCTGCTGCGTCGCCCGCCCGGCCGCGAAGCCTACCCCGGCGACGTCTTCTACTTACACAGCCGTCTGCTCGAGCGTTCCTGCCGCGTGGCGGATAAGAAGGTCATCGTCCGCAAGGGCGCGCCCGCGGGCGACGAGACCCCCGTCAACGGCAAGGTCTACATCGGAAATCAGGACACGCACGCGCTCGATCACGATCTGGCCGCCCTCGGCAAAGATGGTCACGAGGTCCGCAAGGTCTACAAGTCGGGCGGCTCGCTCACGGCTCTGCCCGTCATCGAGACCCTCGAAGGCGAAGTGTCGGCCTACATCCCGACCAACGTGATTTCGATCACCGACGGTCAGATCTACCTTGAGCCCGACCTGTTCTTCGCCGGCGTTCGCCCGGCGATTAACGTGGGTATCTCGGTCAGCCGCGTCGGCGGAAACGCCCAGGTGCCCGCGATGAAGAAGATCGCCGGCTCGCTGCGCCTCGACCTGGCCGCCTTCCGCGCGTTGGAGGCCTTCGCCCAGCTAGGCACCGAACTCGACCCCGCCACGCAGCGTCAGCTCGACCGCGGTAAGCGCATGGTCGAGCTGCTCAAGCAGCCGCAGTTCCAGCCCATGAGCGTTTACGAGCAGATCCTCTCGATCCACGCCGGCACGCGCGGCTTCCTCGACGATCTGCCCGTCGATCAGGTGCCGGAGTTCGAGCGTGCCCTGCTCAAGCACTATCGCGACGAATTCCCCGAGGTCGTCGAGCGGCTCAAGGCCGACCCGCGCATGACGGATGACGTCGACGCCCGGCTGAAGGAAATCGTGGGCAACTTTAAGACGCGCTTTAAGAAGTAAGTGTCGAGGCGCGAGTGCAGAGTGTCGGGTTGAAATCAGAAAACGCGGAAACGTCCGTCGTCCTGTCTTCAACTCGAAACTCTGCGCTCGAAACTCGCAACTTGATAGGGTGATTTGTGGCCAAAGCCCGACAAATCGTGAAACGCCGCAAGGCCGTTGCAAACGTCCGCAAGATCACGCAGACGATGCAACTGATCGCGACCGCGCGCTTCCAGAAGTGCCTGCAGCGCGCCACCGCCAGCAAGCCCTACACCAAGGGCATCACCGAGATGATCGAGACCCTGGCGGGCATGGAGTCGGCCGATCACTTCCTGCTCAAGCCCAACGAAGGCGTGAAGAAGTCGATCCTGCTGGTCATCTCCGCCAACCGCGGCTTCTGCGGCGCATACAACTCGAATCTGCTCAAGGCCGCCCTCATCCGCCAAAAGGAGCTCGTCGCGGCCGGCAACGAGGTCGAGATCGAGGCGGTCGGCAAAAAGGCCCTGGCGTTCCTGCGCTTCCTGAAGATCACGCCGACGCAAAAGATCACCAGCATCGAAGACCGCGTGCCCTTCGCGCTGATCGCCGAACTGGCGGAGCGCTACATGGCCGCCTATCAGAAGCGCGAGATCGCCCACGTCGACGTGGTCTACACGCGCTTCGTCTCGGCCGGTCAGCAGGTCGCCACGCTCGCCCGGCTTCTGCCGATTGAGCCGCCCAAGGCGACCGGCGCCGCCGCCGCCGCTTCGGCGAAGAACCGTCCGCAATTCGAATTCAGCCCGCCGCCCGCGGAGTTGCTGCAGCGCCTGATCCCCGAATCGGTGAAGGTCCGGCTGTATCAGTTCTTCAACGAATCGATCGTCAGCGAGCAGATCGCGCGCATGTCGGCCATGAAGGCCGCCACCGACGCCGCCCGCGACATGATCAAGACGCTCTCCAGCCAATACAACCGCGCCCGCCAGTCGCAGATTACGTCGGAGTTGGCGGACATCGTGGGCGGAGCGGAAGCGGTGAAGTAGCAGTTTCGAGGTGCGAGTGCAGAGTGTCGAGTTGAAGTCAGGCACCCGCGGGCAACCTGACATTCGCGACCGGACGTTTCGGTTCGCGGTGCGGCTCGTCGGACTGGTTCGAGCACTCTCGAAGGATGCGGTCGACTTGGTTATCGCGAGGCAACTCGCGCGCTCAGGAACATCAATCGGCGCGAATGTGGAAGAGGCGCAAGACGCCCACTCGCGAGCCGATTTCATCCGCCGGATGAACATCGCGCGGGCCGAAGCGCGAGAGACGCTGTACTGGTTGCGGCTCATTCGCGAAGCGAAGCTCGTGCCGCCGAAGAGGTTGGATGATTTGATCGTCGAGGCCGAAGTGATCGTCCGAATTCTGGTAACAATAGTGAAACGCGCGAGGCAAAAGAAAGCCGCGGACTAGTCGAAGAACGTGCACGCGTCGGGTCTTGGTCTTCAACTCGACACTCTGCACTCGAAACTCGAAACTAATCCCCCCGGGAACCCCGATATGGCAAACACCAACGTAGGCCGAATTACTCAGATCATCGGTTCAACCCTCGACGCCGAGTTCGACGAGGGCAAGCAGCCGAAAATCTACAACGCCCTCAAAACCACCATCCGCATGGACCTCGGCGGCAAATCCACCGAGCACACGCTTTGGTGCGAGGTCGCGCAGCACCTAGGCGGCGGTCGCGTCCGCGCCGTCGCGCTGGGCAGCACCGACGGCCTTCGCCGCGGCTCCGAGATCTTTGACCAGGGCGCGCCCATCACCGTGCCCGTCGGCAAGGTCACCCTTGGCCGCGTCTTCAACCTCGTCGGCGAAGCGATCGACGGCCGCGGCCCGGTCGCCGTCACCGACACGCGCCCCATCCACTGCGACCCGCCCGAGTTCAAAGACCTGACGCCCAAGACCGAACAGTTCGAAACCGGCATCAAGATCATCGACTTGCTCGTGCCCTTCGTCCGCGGCGGAAAGATCGGCCTTTTCGGCGGTGCCGGCCTCGGCAAGACCGTCGTTATTCAGGAGCTGATCGCCCGAATCGCCACGCAGCACGGCGGCTACTCGGTCTTCGCCGGCGTCGGCGAGCGCACCCGCGAGGGCAACGACCTCTGGCTCGAAATGCAGCACGCCAAAATCGGCGACACCGGCAAGTCGGTCATTGATCAGACGGCCATGGTTTTCGGCCAGATGAACGAGCCGCCCGGCTCGCGTCTGCGTGCAGCGCTGACCGCGCTGACGATGGCCGAGTACTTCCGCGGCCAGACCGGCGTCGACACGATGCTCTTCGTCGACAACATCTTCCGCTTCTC
>JALHOX010000326.1 GCA_022842805.1 Phycisphaerae bacterium
GACGAAATTCAAGCCGTCTTCAGCATCCGCTTTCGCTCCGGCGAGCAGATCACCCAAGCCCGGCTCGACGAAGTCGCCGGCATGGTGGTGCCCTTCGCGGGAGCGCTGCAATTGCTGCTGCGCGCCCGCCGCGGGGTATTCGAGCACGCGCTCGACACCTGGTACGCGGGCACGCGGGCGCTTTTCCTCCCCGGCCGCATCGGACGAAAACTGGCCACCGCCGCCGCCGTGCTGGGCGTACTGTGGTTCTGCTTCTGGACGATGAACTATGAGCTGCGCGTGCGAGCTGCGATCGGCCTGCGCGACGCCCGCCAGGTCGTCATGCCCTACGACGGACGCGTCGCCGAAAGCCTGAAACGCGCCGGCGACACGGTCGCGGCCGACGAAGTGATCTGCCGCCTCGATACGCGCGACCTCGTCCTGCAGCGCAGCGAACTCGCGGCGCAATTCGGCGTCGCCGAGCAGCAGCGCCTCGCGGCGCTCGCCGCGGGCGAACCGGTCGAGGCCCGGGCGGCAGAAGCCGCCGCAGAACTGGCACAATCCCGGCTCGCCATCATCGACCGCCGCATCGAACAAGCCACGATTCGCGCCCCCTTCGCCGGCACAGTAGTCTCGGGCGATCTGCGCGAGATGGTCGACGCCTCGCTCAAACAAGGCACGCCCTTGCTGGTGCTGTCGCCGGCCGGCGCGCGACGGGTCGAGCTGCGCGTGCCGGATCATGCGGCCCGCGATCTGCAATCCGGCCTGCGCGGGCGCTTCGCCGGCTCTGCCCGCCCCGACGACGCCCGCGCGCTGACCATCACGCGCGTGCGCCCCGCGGCCGAGCCGGTCGACGGCGAAAATGTGGTCCTGGTCGAGGCCGACGCCGACCTGCAGAGCGACTGGCTGCGCCCCGGCATGGAAGGCGTGGCCCGCATCGAGATCGGTCGCCGACCGGTCTGGTGGATCTGCCTGCATCGAGCCATCGACTGGATGCGGATGAACTACTGGCTATGAGCACCCCCGCCCCCGCCGCCGCAACCCCGCCCTCGCTCGCCGCGCGCCTGCGCGACGTGCGCGTGTCGCTGCGCGGCGACCTCGAAATCGCCCGTTCGCGGATGCGCGGCGAAGCCTGCTACATCGTGCGCGATCCGGTCACGTTTCAGAGCCACAAGCTCAGCGTCGCCGACTATGGCACGCTGATTCGCATCAACGTCGAACGGTCGCTGGGCGAACTCTGGAGCGAGCTGGTCCGCGGCGGAGCCGCCCGCGAAGACGGCGAAGAATCGTTCTATAACTTCATCGCCACGCTGCACCGACTCGGCTTCCTCTCGCTCCCCAACACCGATCATCAGGCGCTCTTCCGGCGTTACGCAGCGCGCGAAAGCGCGGCCCGCCGCAAGCGCTGGACCAGCGTGCTCTTTTTCCCGATTCCGCTTTGCAATCCCGATTCATTTCTGAATCGCACCATCTCGCTGGCGCGGCCGCTCTTCACGCCGATCGCGTTCCTCGTGTGGCTGGCGATCGTCGCCTCCGCAGCCGCAATCGCCTGGGCCCGCGCCCACGAACTGCAACAACCGCTCGACGCCCTGCTGGCCACGCGCAACCTCGCCACCCTCTGGCTGACGCTGATCGTGCTCAAGACCTGGCACGAATTGGGCCACGCCTATGCCTGCAAACACTTCGGCGGCTATGTGCCCGAGATCGGTCTGAACCTGATCCTGTTCACGCCCTGCGCCTATGTCGACGCCAGCGCATGCTGGATGTTTCCGCGCAAGCTGCACCGCATCATCGTCTGCCTGGCGGGCATGTACTTCGAATCGTTCACCGCCGCGCTGGCGGTCTTCGTCTGGGCCGCGACACCCCCCGGACTTGTTCACTCCGTCGCCTACAACATCATGTTTCTCGCCAGCGTCGTGACCGTGCTGTTCAACATCAACCCGCTGATGCGCTACGACGGTTATTACGTCCTGAGCGACTGGCTCGAAATCCCCAATCTGCGGGCCCGCGCCCAGCAGGAGCTATCGCACTGGTCAAAGCGCTGGCTGCTCGGCCTCAACGACGGCGCTCGCCCCGCCGCCGGCGCCATGCTCCCTACGCTCCTCAGCTTCGGCGCCCTCGCCGGCCTCTATCGCTATTCGGTCACACTCGGCATTTGTGCCCTGCTCGCGATCAAGCTCCAGGGCTTCGGACTGATCGTCGGCGCGCTGATGTTGGCGGCGCTGCTGGGCGGCTCCTTCATCGGGACCCTGCGCTATCTCTGGTTCGCCGAGGAGACGCGCCGCGTACGCCCGCGCGCTGCGGCGCTCGGTGCGGCCCTCGCGCTCGGAGCGCCCGCCGCCCTCTTCGCGATTCCCGCCCGCAGCAACATCCTTTCCGAGGGCGTCACCCAGCGCGCCGAACAGTGCATCGTGCGGGCGGAAGACGCGGGTTTTCTGCGCACGCTCGACGTGGCTCACGGGCCGCAGGTCGAGGCCGGCGGTCCAATCGCATCGCTCGAAAACTCCTCCCGCTACGAAGCGCTGCTCGCCGCACAGGCGGCCCTCGACGCCGCGCGGGCCCAGTTCGATCGCTTCATCGCCGAGGGCGACCCACGCGCCGCCGAACAACGCATTCTCGTCGCCGCGGCAGAATCCACCTTGCAGGACCGTCGCGCCGCCCTCGCCGCGCTCAGCCTGAAGTCAGCCATCAGCGGCGAAGTCGTCGCCCGCCTCGACGCCAGCGAGGTCGGCCGCTTCGTCGAACCCGGCGAAGCCATCGCCACCATCGCCGCCGGCCCCTGGCAGGTCCGCACGCTGCTGACCGATGAACAACTCGCGGCGGCAGCCCCCCGCATCGGCGACCTGGCCGAGTTTCGCAGCGATCATCGCCCGGAGGTGACCCTGCACGGACAGGTTCGACGCGTACGCCCCGTCGGCTCGCGCTCGATTCCCCTGCTCCCTCTGACGCAGGTCGGCGGCGGCGACATCGTCGTCGACGCGCACGGCGCAGCGCAACAGCCCTACTTTGAGTTGGTGGTCGAGCTCGACGCGGTCGGCCAGCCGGACCTGCTTCGCCACAACATGACGGGCCACATCCGCCTAAGCGGTCAGTCCGAGCCGCTCGGGCTCCATATCCTGCGACGGGCGATGCGCTTCGTCGATCAGGTGTTGCGCGCGTAACGTCCGCCGAACGACCAGCCCCAATACCACGCCAGCGTTCCCAGCGCCACGACAGCGCGGAGCGCATCCGTCTGCCCGCCGCCAAACAGCGGCGAGGGTTCGTTCATGAGCGAATGGCAAGCCACCGCAATCAGCAGATTGCCGCTCAGCAGCCAAACCGCCGTCAGCAACAGTCCGCTCAGAAATCGGACTGCAAACAGGACCGCATGTTCCGGAGCCGCCGTGCCCTTCGAGGCGTCCATCGGAATGTGATAGAGCGCGAAAAGCGACGCCGCGACGACCGCAGCGACGAACAGCCGGCCCCGAGACGAGCCGATCCGCCCCCAGTAAAAAGTAAACCTGCGGCACCAGAAACCCGCGCCAGATCAGCTCTTCGCAGAGCGCGTTGCCGGCGAACTGGGCGATCAACCGACCGGCGACCTGCCGCGGCGCCTCAACCCAGGCCGCGTCCAGCCGCACGCCCCCACCGGCAATCACCCCGCTCAGCACGGCCGCACCACTGATCACCACCCACGCGACGAGCGAATACAGAAGCGCCCCGCCGAAATCGCCGTAGCGAAAGCCCAGATCTCGCCAGCGCATCCGGCCGAACACCGCCAACCAGCCGACGACGATCGCCGTCACCGCCAGCGCCAGTTGCAGCGTCTGCAAAACCAGCCCCCCGGTCGCCCGCGCCACCGCAATCGTCTCGCGTTGCGCGGCCACCGAGTGGGTAAACAGCCAGACGATCAGCGGAGCCAGCACAATGCCGACCAGCGCGACAGCCGGCGGGCAATGTCGAACGCCGGAGAATTCGATTGGCGCCGAATCGCCTTGCTTGGCCATGACGCCCATCATCGCGGATTCCGATCCGTCGCGCCAGTGGCAAGCCGCAGAGCGAAAGCCGGCGGTCACGCCCCGGAAGCCGCGGCCAGAGTCCCCAATCGTCCGAACTGCCGTCCGTCGCCCGGCTAGGGCCCCGCCAGCGCGAAGTCGAGATTTGTTCGGTCGAAAGCGACCGATACCCCTCTGCCGCCAAGCCGAACTGATAACGATCGAACCACAATCCGTAGTGGCCGGCGACGGCCCCGAAAAATCGGACGCAGGGCTTGACTCCGAACATCTGTTAGGATAATCTTCGGGAGTACAGGAGGCGAACACCGATGCCGCGGACGGCATCGCGGTCTTGCAAAGGAGTGCGGCATGAGCCGAGCGAAGATCGAACGCGGGGCGACATTGTGCATGTTCGGTCCGGGCGGCGACTACTGCACAGTCGTCGAAAACGCCGGGATCGACGGGCGCTCGCTCCGGTCGCGGCCCCTCTCCGCCGACCAGCTCGCCGGTCTCACGCGCTATCTCACGCGACAACTCAACAGCGAACGCAAACTCGACCGCCTCGCGGCCCAGTGTGCCGCGGGAGAGGCCGCGGTGTCGCGCGTCGCGGCGGCGATCAACCGCCCGCTCGAAGCGGCCGTCGCGGTCGCCGCGCGTCCGTCAAAGCCGCTGCCGCCGGTCGTGTTCGGTTCGCTCAGCGCCTATCTGTTGGAGGATGCATTCGATGGCCAAAACGAAAACGCGGAAACTCGACCCGGCGCTGACGCCCAAGCAGATGCGTGTGTTGCAATTCATCCGCGACTATCGCCGCGCCCGCGGCTTTGCGCCGACGATGCAGGAACTGGCCGACGAGTTCGACGTCAGCAAGGTCACCGTGTTCGAGCACATCAGCGCCCTGCAAAAGAAGGGCTACCTGCGCCGCGCGCGTCACAAGGCGCGCTCTTTGCAACTTAACGAATCGATCGATTTCCCCGACGAGCGCAACACCAAGATCCCGCTCGCCGGCACGATCGCCGCCGGCCGCCCGATCGAGGCCATCGAAGACCGCGAGTACCTCGATCTCGAATCGATGTTCGCCGGCGGAAAGCCCCGATTCGCCCTGCGCGTTCGCGGCGACAGCATGATCGAAGACAGCATTTGCGACGGCGATAT
>JALHOX010000327.1:0-4528 GCA_022842805.1 Phycisphaerae bacterium
CCTGCTGCGGCCCGGCGGGGCAACCCGCCAGCAGCCCGACACAAAGGAGCGCGAGGCCGGCGGCGCCGGACGGGCGCCGCGCGCGACGCGCTGCGGAATCGAGCGCGGCGCCGAAGGACTGCGTGACGAGGCAAGCGATCACGGCCTCACTCCAACCGCGAGAGAACACACCGATCAATCGACGACGATGGTCGCGACGACCTTGATAAAGCAGCTTCCGGAACCGACGTCGTAGAGCTGCGCGCCGCCCGTGACCGGGTAGCTGTAGCTCTGCGAGAAGCTGCCGATGTCATCGCCGATGAACGTGATGCAATCGCCGTCGCGGTCGCGGAAGAGGCCCGACGAAGCGGTGAATCCGGCGCCGCCTTGCGCCACGATGAACGTGCGCGTCACATCGGCGAATTCGAACGTGCCGCCCGTTTCGGGGCAACTGCCGCAGAATTCACCGTTGCAGTCCGTGAAGGAGACGAGCGTCTCCGGCGTACCGCTCGGTTGCTGCAGGAAGAGCGGGCCGCCCTCGAGCTCGATGCCGGGGATGCCGACGGTGGAGCCGTCGCAGTCGTCGACGATCTGAATGTTGTTGTACGTGAAGGTGATGCGCTGGTCGGCTTGCAGCGGATTGCGCGAGCGGCCGGCCTCGACGCTATCGCCGGTCCCATCGCCGTCGGTGTCGTTCAGCGCCGGGTCGGTGCCGGCGGCCAACTCCTGGGCGTCGTTGAATCCGTCGGCGTCCTGGTCGGCTACGAAGGGACTGGAGAAGACCTCGCGCTGCTGCTGGCCAACGACCTGCACAAACCAACCGGTGCCGATTTCGACCGCGTCGTTGCGCGTGTCGAGGTCGGTGTCGGCCCGCAGCGGGTTGGTGCCGACCGGCGTCGTCGGGCGCGTGTAGCGACATTCGGCCGCATCGACGCAACGCAAGTTGAAATCGTCGAAGGTGCCGGGCGGGAAGTAGGCGCGCGGGTCTTCCGGATTCAGCTCCGTTCGATCGGCGATGGTGTCGCCGTCGGTGTCGCGGGCGCGCGGGTTCATGCGGAAGAAGCGCTCCATGAGGTCGGGCAGACCGTCGCCGTCGGTATCGGGGTTGAGCGGATCGGAGGTGACGTTCGTGGTGCTTCCGTTCACATTGATCGACCAGCCGATGTTCTCCTCGGCATCGACCATGCCGTCGAAATCGGTATCCACGACGGTGCCGGCGTCGCGCGGGTTGTTGGGCTGGCTGCCGAGCAGACGCTCGCGGCCGTCAAAGAGCGAGTCGGCGTCGGAGTCGCGACGGAGCGGATCGGTGGCGACGAGCTGCTCGTGCCGGGCGCGCTCCAGATCGTCGCCCGCCGGCACCGTGTCGATGCGGCCGTTGAGCCCCGCGCCAATGATGGGCGTCTGGCTGGTGAGGCCGGTCGTGCCGGCGTTCACAAACTGCACGTCGTCGCCGGTAGCGACCGTGTTGGCGATGCCGTTGGCGCCGGCGATGATCGTCGGCCCGGCATCGGCGAATTCGTCGCCGGCGGGCGTTGAATCGATGCGGCCGTTCGGGCCGGGGCCGACGACGCCGCGTCCGGGGGCGACGGGATTGCCGACCGGAACGAGCTGCAGGTCGTCGCCGGCGGCGGTGGTGTCGGCGACGCCGTTGCCGCCGTCGATGATGGCCAGGTCGGTATACGGGGTGAGCTGGACGACGGGGTTGTTGGTCGGATCGTCGTCGCCGTCGAACAACACGAGCTCGTAGCCGTCAATCTCCTCGCGATCGCGGATGCCGTCTTCGTCGGTGTCGGCCTTGCGCGGGTCGATGCGAAAGTCACGCTCGACGCGATCGGACTTTCCGTCGCCATCGGAGTCGACGCGGGTCGGGTCGGAGAATACGCGGCGCTCGGCGCCGGGAATGCCCAGCAGCCAGCCGGTGCGTACTTCGTCAAAATCGCCCAGGCCGTCATTGTCGGTGTCGACGCTGTCGTCGGAGCTGCCGTAGATGAACTCAGTGCTGGCAAACAGGCCGTCGCCGTCGCGATCCTGCACAAATTGCAATGAGTAGTTGGTTCCGGCTCTCAGCACGGTGTCACTGAAGTTGACGCCGTCGGGCAGCGGGGTGGAAGAGATGATGGCCCAGAACTTGCGGTCGCGGGCGGCGCCGCCGACGGTGGTCTGAACGCCGCGCACGCGGGTCAGGATCTCGACGCCGTCGCTGCCGACCAGCGTGCCGTACGAGCTGCGCACAGCCGGGGCGGAGGGGTCGGAGATGGGCGTGTTGTCGTTGGCGGTCAGGTTGATGCCGAGGATATCGACCAGCGCCTCACGCATGGTGATGCCGCGCGAGCGGCCGAATTCGTCGAAGCGCGCGGCGGTCGCGACGCGGTGCGACTCCACTTCGCCGTTGCCGAAATCGATGATGATGCCGGCGGTGCGGTCGTTGATGTCCTGCGAGCTGAAGGCGAACAGGCGGCCCGACTCATCGCGAATGTTGAAGTTGGCGACCTTGATCGTCAGCGCCTGGGGCGCGGCCCGGAGTTGCTCGGCGACGTTCGGGAAGATCTGAATATCGCGGAAGATGAACGGCCCGCGATCGACGTCGAACGGCCCGAGGTTGAACTGCTGATCGTCTCCGGCGATCGAGCGCTCCGAGAGCAGCGTCGCCAGCGGCACGTCTTCCTTGCGAATCGGATCGCGGACGAACGCCGCCAATTCGAGGTCGCTGACAGTGAAGGCCACGTCGCCGAGGTTGGTGATGGTCACATCGAGGTTCAGGCGGGCCTCGTCGATGGTGCGGCTGAAGGCGCGATTTTCGCTGAAGCTGGCGCCTTCGGAGATCGAGTTCTGGAACTCCTGCGAAGAGCTGGTTGCGGATTCATTGCTGACGGTCGAGGAATAGCCGCGCTGCCGCGTCTGCTCGAAGCCGACCTTGGCGCTGATCTTGAAGCCGCCGAAGGGGTCCTGTCCGCCGATGTTGAACTCGGTACCGAGTTCCTGGCTGAATTTGTCGGTGTTTTCGCTCGACTGGGTGTCGCTGGTGCTGAAGGTCCGCGAGTTGCTCTGGCTGAGCGCGGTGGTGCTCTGGCGCTCGCGGGTCTGGGTGTTGCCGCGCTCATCCGTGAAGGAGTAGGTCTCGCGGATGAAGACGGCGGGCGTGCCGACGCGAATCTGCGGCAGCGGGATGTCGCTGCGGCGCGGGTTTCGATTTCGATTCAGAATTTCGTCGTCGTCGGTCCACTGGTCGCCGTCGGTGTCGGACAGGATGGGCGAAGTGTGGAAGAACTCGATCTCAAGCGGGTCGGCCAGGCCGTCACCATCCGTGTCCTGATTGGCCGGGTCGCTAAACCACTCATTGAATTCTTCGCCGTCGAGGATCTGGTCGGCGTCGGTGTCGTTGGTGCGCGGGTCAAAGGAGAACTGGTTCTCAACGCTGTCGTCGATGCCGTCGAGGTCGGTGTCGGGCGAGAGCGGATCGCTGGTGACGTGAGAGGTTGACTCGGTGCCGTTGGCGAAGCGCACCGTGACAAACCAGCCCTTCATCTCAAACCAGTCGCCGAATTCGTCGCCGTCGGAGTCGAAGTCGATTTGCTCGCGGGTGGGCGCGGTGCCGCGGAAGGTGGCCCGCGTGGGGTCGACACCGGCGGGCGGCGCGATGATTCCCTGGGGCGTGGCGAGGCCGCGGCCGAAGGCATCCTTCACGCCGACGGCGCGAATGGTGTAGAGGTCGAAGTCCTGGGTCAGCGTGGTGAGGCGGACCGAGGTGCGGTCGGCCAGGAGCTGCGCGGACATGACCACGAGGAACGAAGTCTCGCTGCCGGTGATTTCGTAGTTGGCTTTTTCCTCCGCGCTCGCCCCCATCGGCTTGCTGAAGGACACCACGACGGTGTTGTTGTCGACCGAGATGGCGCCGACGACGCGCGGGGCTTGTCCGTCGTCGACCAGTTCGTCGACGCGATACTCAAAAGCGCCCAGCAAACGCGCAGCCTGGAGTGTGGGAGTGATGATCGAGATGTCGACCGCCCCTGCCGCTTGCGCCGGCGCCACCGACGTGATGACCTGGTCGCTGACGACCTGGGTCTGCTCGCCGAGAAAACCGCCGAAAAGGACGGCGCTGTTGGGTCGCAAGTTGGCGCCGCTGATGGTGACGCGCGTGCCCCCCAGGGTCGTGCCCGAGGTGGGCGCGATGCTGCTGATCGTCACCGGGCTTTCGATCTCGGCGGCGGTCAGATAGACGAAGGGCACGCCGACGTCGACAGCCGGGGCGCCCGGACGCTGAAGAACCACGCTCACCGGGCCCGGGTCGTGCGGCGCGGTGGTGAATTCGATCAAGCCGGCGTTGACGACCGAAAAGGCGGCCGGTGTCGTGCCATCGACGAACACGACCGTGTCCTCTGCAAAGTTTTCGCCGCGGATCGTGACCTTGGTCCCGCCGGTCGCGGGGCCGGACAGCGGCGACATCTGATTGGGCGCTACGGGTCGGAAAAGGGCGAACAGGTCGTTGAATCCGCCCTGGTCGAGACATCCCAACCACACGACGGACGCCAGAGCGACCACGCCGACCACC
>JALHOX010000327.1:4538-5101 GCA_022842805.1 Phycisphaerae bacterium
GCCGCCCAAAACTCGCGAACGAACGACCTTGCGCTGACTGCGGACTTTCATGGCACAACCTTTGTCGAAATGTGCGTAGGAACTCGACCGACCTCGCAGCGACTCGGGCGGAACAATGGGCCCGGGCCGTCGGCACTTGTGGCGAAACGACCGCCAGACGCGGCGATAAACACAGCCGCCACGTCGACCGTCGACGCGGACCGGGCGCCGCCCGCCACGGCGCAAAACCGAGAATTCGCCGAACTGCGCCGGGTGAGCGCAGACTGCGGGCGTATCTCGGCCTTCCAACAGGCCGAAATCGCGGTTCGGGGGCGGCCAAAAATCTAAAAAAAGTGTTGGAGGGGGCAAGACGTGGAGGTGCGGCGGGGATCCGGGGGCGGGCGTGCGGCCGGCCCAGGCTTTCCGGCGTTCTCGTGCGAGACTTCCGAGCAGGCGGCAACCGGCGGCCTTGCGGGCGGACTACGCCTGAGAAGCGAAAAGGCCGATAAACTCGATGTTGTTTCGCTGCGCCTGCGAGGAGTCCGAAGTTGCTACGTCAGTTTCCCGCCGAACTGGAAGCCCAT
>JALHOX010000328.1 GCA_022842805.1 Phycisphaerae bacterium
CGCTGTGCGCGGCGACCGGCGACTTCGGCAACGCCGCGATCGCCGCCGGCGCGGCGACTTCGGCCCCCACAGCGTCCGCCCCTGTGCTGTACGCCGTCGACGCATGGACCGCCTATCAGCTCGGTTGCGCCAAGTTCGCCGCCGGCGATCTCGACGCCGCGATCCACGACCTGCGAATCGCGCTCGCCAAGCGGCCTGACGAGGTCGCCTTCGCCACGCGACTGGGCGAGGTCTACCTTGCGGCGGCGAATCCCGACGCCGCACTCTCCGTGCTCGATCATGCCATGTCGCAGCATCCGGCGGACATGAATCTGCGAGCGCTAACCGCGCGGGCCGCCGCGGGCAAGGGCGAATGGCGCATCGTCGTGCGGCTGCTGGCCGAGTTTGAGTCGCGCATTCGCATCGAAGATCGTCTGCTCTTGGCCGACGCCTATCGGGCGCTCGGCCGCGTGCACGAATCCTCCGCCGTCATCGAGCGGACCGCTGAGAACTTTGGCCATGATGCACGCGTCGCCGTGGCGTGGGTGCGGGCGGCCCTGGCCGATCGTCAGCCCGCCACCGCCCTGCAACGCTGCGATCTCGCTCGGCTGCGCGGCGTCGGCGAGGCGCGGCTCGATGCATTGCGGGCCGAGGCCTGGCTGGCGCTGGGCAATATCGTCGGCCAGGCTCAGAAAATCGACGCCCCCGGCGTGCCGCTCGGCGCTCGCCGCAGCGAAGGCGTGGTTTTCTCGCGCGGGTCAAACCCGACGCGCTATCTCAGCCATCCCCAATCCGCGCTGAGCGCCGCGCGGCGTGCTCAAGACGCGGGCGAGGCCGGCGTAGCGACCATCATTTGCTACGCCCGCTGCTGGGCCGAGCTCGATCAGCCGGCGCTGGCCTGGGGCACGGTGCAGCCGATCCTGCCGCGGATTCTCGAGTCGCCCGACGGCGCCCTGCTGGAGCCGGCCTCGGCCATCGCGCTCCGCGCGGGTGAGCTGTCGGCCTATCTGGCGCTGCGCGAGGCGACCGCCGCGCGCGATACGCAGCGCCGCGCAGAGCTGCTGTGGGATGCCTATCGAATCGTGGCGGAGCAATACAACGTACGCGGCGACGAGGCGATGTCGATCGCGTTTCTCGAGCGCGCCTACGAACAGCGGCCGGACCATGTCGCCACTCGGCTAAGCCTCGCGAACGCCTATTGGGCCGCACAGCAGCAGGAGAAGGCGGCCGAGCACTATCAAGCTCTACTGCTCGAAGACATCGCCTCCACCGCGCGGGCGAAAATCGTGACGCGCCTCGAATCGATGATCGGGGATTGAGCCCCGACCGCCACAAGAATTATCGCCCGGGCGCCGAATACTCTCATTAAACTACCGCTCGTCGATCCCTCGATCTGAGATCCGACGCCCAAACTTCGCGGAGCTTTGAGCCATGCGCTGGGAAGACCAACGTCGCAGCACCAACGTCGAAGACCGTCGCGCGAGCGGAGGCGGCGGGCCGCGCCTCGCCATGGGCGGCGGCATCGGCACCATCATTCTCGTGCTCATCGTCCTGCTCCTCGGCGGCGATCCGATGGCGCTGCTCGGCGGCGGTGGAGGCCGAGGCGGCGGCCGCGGCGCCGACCCGCTCGACCCCGGCGGCCTCGGATTCCCCACGCCCGGCGGCGGCTCGTCGGTCGCTGTCGACGCCGATCCCCAGGAACGCGAGCGGGCCGAATTCGTGAAGACGATCCTCGCCAGCACCGAGGACGTTTGGAAAGACCAGTTCGCCAAAGCCGGCAAGCGCTATCAGGAGCCCGTCCTCGTCATGTTCCGCGGCCAGGTGCAATCGCACTGCGGCGCCGCCACCGCGGCGGTCGGCCCGTTCTATTGCCCGGCCGATTCCAAGGTCTACATCGATCTCGGCTTTTTCGACGAACTCGCCCGGCGATTCAAAGCGCCCGGCGATTTCGCGCAGGCCTATGTCGTCGCCCACGAAGTCGGACACCACATCCAGAATCTGCTCGGCATCAGCGATCAGGTGAATAGCGCCCGGCAGCGCATGAGTGAAACCGACTACAACCGGCTTTCGGTGCGGCTGGAGCTGCAGGCAGACTTCCTCGCCGGCGTCTGGGCCCACCACGCCGAGAAGAACAAACGCTGGCTCGAGGCCGGCGACATCGAAGAGGGGCTGCGGGCCGCGACCGCCATCGGCGACGACAGCATCCAAAAACAGACGCAGGGATACGTCGTTCCGGAGTCCTTCACCCACGGCTCGGCCGAGCAGCGGCTGCGCTGGTTCAAGAAGGGATTGCAGACCGGCAATCTGGATCAGGGCGACACATTCAACATGCCCGACCCCTGATCGGCGCGATTGCCGCGTCCCCAGCGCTTATGCAGCCAGCGGCTCGCCGGCCGACGATAGCGCCCCTTAGCGATTGCAATGATTTCGATATCGGGGGAAGGAACTGCGACCTCGCGAAAGGCGCGATTCGGCGGCAGGGGAGGGGAGCGATTCAGCGCCGCAGGCGAGCCCCCGGTCGCAACGGCCCCCCATCGCTCCCGATCAATCCAAACTAAGCCGACGCCGCCTCCGCCATCACGCGCCGCGGCTCCGGAATGAAGATCTTGTCGGTCAGCTTCTTCGCATCGAGATAATCGTACATCCCCTTCAAGCTCTTCAGGCACGAATCATCGTCGTGCGTGTCGGTGCCGACCGCCACGCGCACCTTGTGGCCCTGAAGCACGTTGCACCACGGATCGCAAAGCCGCTGCGCGAATTGATCCGGCGTCAGCTCCCAGAAGATGCGGGCGTTCGCCATCGTCCGGACGACCTGCTCCATCGGCGTGTTCGGAAAGGCGCTGCCGACATCGGTCCTGGCCAGGCCGACCGGACGCTGCAGCGTGCGGGCCTGATTGGCGAGTTGCGTGAGTCCGGCCCAGTCGAGACCGGAGAACATGACATAGTCGATCTCCAGCTCCGCCAAAATCTGGCGCACCGAGCCGAGCATCGTCTTGTTGAAGTTCCAGTGAATTTCGCAGCCGCAGAAGAGGTGAATCCGACCCTGCCAATGGCGGCGGGCCTGCTGAACCATGTTCACATACTCGCGGGCCTCGGAGCGGAAGAGCTGCTGAAACTGACGCTCGTTTTCGATCGGCCGCGAAGTGGGCGTACAGAAGAGCGTGTCGCAGATGCCAATCGCCTCCACCTTCACTCCGGGCAGTTTCAGGTGCGCTTCGCAGAGCTCGTCGATGCTCAGCGCACCATCCGAAAACGGAGTGTGATTGTGAAGGTTCACCACCGAACGATCCATTCCGCCTCTCCCAAGCAAGCGAGAACCACGCCGAACCAGCGGCGAAGCACCGAGTTTCAAAACCGTCGAACCACCCGCGTTCTCACGACGAAGCCGGTCGGCCGCTGCCCGCGTTCAAATTCCCAGCCCGGATTCGTGTGTGAAAATCGCGCCGCCCAGAACATAACACGGTCTGCGGCAAACTGCGAGTACCGGTCGCATGCGCCGCTCGATCGCTGCTCAGGCGTTGGGGCACTATACGCAAGGGATGGTGTCGCGCCTAGGCGATTTGTACCGGAGGATGCGGTTTTGTGAAGTTTTGAGAAATCCGACGCCCGTCCGCCGCGCCTCCCCAGACGCCAGCGACCCCATCCGCCGAATCACCGCCGCGCGACCGATTCGTAGTAGGCCCATGCCGCCTGCGCCTGCGCCTCGTCGGAGTAGAGCGTTCGAGCCCCGTCTCGCCCGGCCCGCGCCAGCGCTAACCGGCGCGGCTCGTCATCCATCAGCGCGGTCAACTCGCGGGCCAGCGCGACCTCATCGCCCGGTCGATAGAGCACGCCCCCGCCGGTGTCGTTCACAAACTCAACGTACGAGCCGTGCGCCGGCTGCACCACCGGCACGCCCGCCGACAACGCTTCGATGATCGACAACCCCTTGGCTTCGGGATAATCCGCCGGCACGCTGAATGCGTGCAGCGATCGCAGCATCGCGATCTTGGCGTCGTGGCTGACTTCGCCGTGCATGACGACCCGGTCGCCGGCGCCGGCTTGAGCGATTTCGCGCTGCAGGCTCGCCAGATACTCGCGATCCAGCGCGCCGACATAGCCCGCCACGTGAAGCCGACAATCGCGGCCCTGCTCGCGTAGCGAGAGGAAGACGCGAACCAGTCGATGCAGGCTCTTCTCCCGACAGATACGCGCCAGGTAGCCGATCTCAAACGGCCGCGACGGATCCCGCGGCGCGAGCCCCGCCGCCGCCTCGATCGGCGCAACGCCCAGCGGCACCACCCGCACGCGATCCGCCGGCAAACCGTAAAGCCGCGTGGCATGGCCGGCGTAATAGCGCGTCAGCGCGATGAACCCGTCCAGTTCCGCCGCGCGCTCGCGGATCAGCGCCCGCGCTTGCGAACGATGCGGCTCGGTCATGGCGTCGGTAAAGATGTCTTCGCCGCTGAGCGTGCAGACAATCGGCACGCCGATCGCCTGCCGAAGCCGCCGCGCCAGGCCGATCAGCAACAGGTTGGGCAGATTGATCAGGTCGGGCTTCAGTTCGCGAATCGCGTCCACCACGCCTTCGAGTTCCGCCCGCTGACGCCCCTCTTCGCCGCGCAGCACCGAGACCGTCAGCGCGCCGAGGTCGGCGGGTCGCGATGCGCCGGCCCGGTCCGCGATGCGATCAAACACATAGCGCGAATCAAACCAGCCGCGCACAAATCGCGGCAGATAGCCGAACAGCGGCGACAAATGCTGCAAGTAGGCGTTCACCCCGCCGAAGAGCACCTTTTGCGATGCGACGTTTTCCTCGTCGGTGCGCAGTGGCGTGTAGAGCGGAATGAGCAGGATGTCGCGACCTTGGCGGATGAGCGTGGCGGCGAGGCGATTGTCGCGCAGACAACTGCCGCAGATCATCCCGCCCGCCCCCGCCGCCAGGTAGACAACCCTCATCTCGCTACTCCGTAGGCGCCTGAGGCGCGCGAACGCGCCGCGGTGTTTGCCGACCGCTCGCGCACTCCCCGATCGGTCGCTGTCCGAGGATTCGCGCGTGCCGGCCCCGCAGGCCGTGCGTCGCTACTGCGATAGATCGGAAGAGC